>CAJBBQ010000137.1 GCA_903951385.1 uncultured Pseudomonadota bacterium | reverse complement strand
GGTTTTAATCTAGGCTGGATTTAATTGGAACGGCGAGTTGCTTTAAGCAAAACAGGTCACGTCTACGAGCAAGGGCGCCTGCTGATCTTTAGCCGATAAACTCGGGGCACCTTCTATGGGCCAAGGGATGGCCAATGCCGGGTCGTTCCATGCGATGCTGCGTTCGTATCCCAGCCAGCATCAGCGTGCTCAGCGGGTAATAGATCATGGGCTTATCGTAAATCGGCAGTAACTGCTTGGAAACCACCTTGGTTACTGGATGCAGACGCGTGCCTGAGCCGCCTGCCAAGATAATGCCTTTTCTGTGCGCCATAATCGCTTCTCTAAATGGATGGGTAGTCCAGCACTTCCGTCAACATGCGCTTGACGCCAATCTGCCAGTGCGGCAGGCTCAAGCCAAATGCATGTTGGAGTTTACTGGTATTTAATCGGGAATTCAAAGGGCGCTGCGCTGGGGTAGGAAATGCACTACTAGGCACGGCTTGAATGGCGGACTGCGCCACTTTTATCGCCACACCCGCCTGCCTAGCCTGCTCAATCACATAAGTCGCATAAGCGTGCCAGGTCGTTTCGCCTGCTGCTGCCAGATGGTACAAACCACATAACTGCGGATTTTGCACGGCGGCGCGCAGGGCATGCGCGGTGACATCGGCCAGCAAATCCGCGCCTGTAGGGGCGCCTACCTGGTCATTAATGACCTTTAGCTGATCATGCTGCTGCGCCAATTGCAACATGGTTTTAGCAAAATTACGGCCTCGGCTAGCATAGACCCAACTAGTGCGAAAAATTAAATGCTTGCAGCCAGCCTCAATAATGGCCTGTTCTCCAGCCAATTTACTGGCGCCATAAGCGCTCAAGGGTCTGGCGACATCGCTCTCCAACCACGGCGTAGCGCCACTGCCATCAAACACGTAATCGGTGGAGTAATGTACCAACCAAGCACCGCTAGCTTTAGCCGCTTGCGCCAAAACCGCTAGCGCTTTGGCATTCACAGCTTGCGCCAATTCCGGCTCGCTTTCGGCTTTATCCACTGCCGTGTAAGCAGCCGCGTTAACGATCACATCCGGCGCTACCTCGCGCACTGTTTTGGCTAGGCCTATTAAATCCGTCAAGTCGCCGCAATGATTTTGGCTGCGCGCATCCAGCGCAATCAGCTCACCCAGCGGCGCTAAGCTGCGTTGCAACTCCCAGCCGACCTGACCATTTTTGCCCAACAAAAGAATTTTCATAAACCGTGCTGTCACTTAAGTAAATTTAATGCCTAGGCATAATACTATAAAAGCCACGCACCCTAAGGCACATGGCTTTCTAGTTTCTTGCATCAAAAACCACCGGAAAAGTGGTCATTTAAATTGGTGGAGCTGGGGGGAATCGAACCCCCGTCCGCAAATCCTCCACAGACAGTTCTACATACTTAGCCTTGTTGTTTAATTTAATCTGCACCACACCAACAGACAAGCGCTGTACAGACGAGCGACCTTAAGGTTAATGCCGTATTAAGTCACCCAATACAACACGTATCCCGTGTATATGACACTACGTATGGGTTACCCCAATCCAACCCACGGGAGAGCTGGTGTAGCGTCCAGCAGGATTAAGCTGCTAGAGAGTAAGTTTCGTCGTTTGCGACTATACTTTTTTCAGCTGTATTTACGAGGTAATCTGAGCCTCGGTATGCCCTGCGCTGCTTTGTAACCCACGTCGAAACCTGGTCAGCCCCAAATCAGTTTTATTGCCGTCAAGCAAACCATGGCTTGGATTTGCTTGATGTGTTCATTATACGCTGTAACGCGCCACTTAAGTAGACGGTGATTGCCGCCAGACTTCTATTCAATTCCGGCTTATTTCAAATCCGGGTTATTTATTGTGCGCCCGCATAATGCGGCCTTTTTCGCGCTCCCAGTCGCGCTCTTTTTCCGTGTCGCGTTTATCGTGTTGCTTTTTACCCTTAGCCAAGCCTATCTGCACCTTCACCCTACCCTTGGAAAAATGCAAATCCAGCGGCACGATGGTATAGCCAGAGCGCTCCACCTTGGCGATCAGTTTAAGGATTTCTTCGTTATGCAATAGCAGTTTGCGGGTGCGTATGGCGTCCGGGCGGATGTGCGTAGAGGCCGCGCCCAATGGGGTCACGTGGCAACCTATTAGGTAAATCTCACCACGCTGAATAATGACGTAGGCTTCCTTGATGTTGACGCGGTTGTCGCGTATGGCTTTAACTTCCCAGCCCTCCAAGACCACGCCAGCCTCATACTTGTCTTCGATGAAGTAATCAAAAAACGCTTTTTTATTTTGTGCAATGCTCATAAAACGAACTATTTATT
>CAJBBQ010000136.1 GCA_903951385.1 uncultured Pseudomonadota bacterium | reverse complement strand
GTCCAGTATAGGCCGCCTAGTCGGCCTATACTTTTACTCAGTTTAGAGAGACTCAACACTCAATACTAATGGCGCGCCATTTATACAATAAGATATAGCAACAACAAGCCCCGGCATGCTTTGTGCGTGGCCCTCGTCCGTTTGCCCGTTTGGCTTTTTTCTCCGTTTTATCCCTGGCCTTGATGGCCTCCGACAGCCGTCTGCAGTATTTGGCCAGCATGCGACAAAGTTTACAAACCTTGTTGCACCCCTTGCAGTTATTGGCCAATGCGCCCACGCAACTGTATCTCAATACCACCGAGTATTTTTCCACGCACGACACCTTGCTCAGCGAAAATCAGCAATTAAAGAAACGGGATTTAATGCAATCCATCGCCTTACAAAAGCTCAATTTATTGGCGGTCGAGAATGCCCATATGCGTGTCTTGTTAGCGGCGCAAGCTGCCCTCAAAGAAAGCAGCGTAGCGGCGGAAATCATGCACGTTGGGCGCGACCCGTTTACTAGAAAAGTCCTAATCAATCGCGGTCAAAATCACAAAATCTTGCCTGGTATGGCGGTGGTGGATGCGGCTGGTGTGATAGGGCAGGTGACCCGGGTTTACCCATTAAGCAGCGAGGTGACGCTCATCACCGACACCTCTTTAGCCATGCCCGTGCAAATTGAGCGCAACGGCTTGCGTGCTATTGCCTTTGGTCATGGCCGTGATAGCACGGTGGATTTGCCTTATTTGCCGGCCAATGTGGACATCAAGCGTGGCGACCGATTGGTCACCTCTGGCATCGATGGGGTGTACCCGGCCGGCTTGGCCGTGGCCACCGTTAAGCAGATTGTCAGCGCCGCGGACACGCCTTTCGCACGCATAGTATGCGAGCCCGCCGGTGGGGTAGAGAACCACAGGCAGGTGCTGGTGGTGAGTAAGCCGCAGTTAGGCGGCATCACCGCGCCTAGCTTAACGCAGCCAGTGAAGTTAGGCTTGACCCAAGCTAAGGCGGCCGATAAGAAGCAAAGCATGCCAAATAAGTCAGCTAAGCCGAGGGATGCCCATGCCCGTTAATAAACTAAAAACCCTGTACTTTTCGGTGTTGTTGGCTTTTATGAGCTTGCTCTTGCCCTGGTCGCAAACCGCCCTGTTAGTGCGCCCTGACTTCATGTTGTTGGTGCTGATTTTTTGGTTAATACGCGCGCCCAATCTTTGCAATGTCGGCACCGCTTGGATGCTAGGCTTGTTGGTGGATTTGGCAGCCGGCATGGTGTTTGGTCAATATGCCTTGGCCTACACGGTCACGGCTTTTTTTGCTGTGACCTATCAGCGCCGCTTGGTGTTGTTTACCGGCGTGCAGCAATTGTTATACGTGTTCTCTTTGTTGCTTATTTCCCAAGTCATGCTGCTGATCATTAAAACCTTCGCTGGCGGGCAGTTTATCGGCTGGCTGTATTTTCTGCCCAGCTTAAGCGGCGTGATGCTGTGGTTGCTAGCGGTAGGCTTAGGCTTAAACACGGGTGGGCGCGGTCGTGCCAAT
>CAJBBQ010000135.1 GCA_903951385.1 uncultured Pseudomonadota bacterium | reverse complement strand
GTAAATATGTCCCACATGTACTTTTATCAAGAGATGCGCGCCATCCTCAAGCGAATGGAGGAGGTTCTGCCCATCACCGCAGACGCGACCCCCAAGAGGTTAACATGCAAAAACGAGAAAGAGGCATGGTATCCCGTGATAGAGGCGAACCCGGACGCCGTCTCTCGTCCGATCATCGCCTGTAAGCGTTGGAGGTTTGCCAGCGCGATCCCACCGCCCTTCCAGGAACAGGGGGGTAGACGTGACTTTGTACAAGAGCATACCACGATGCTGACTTCCTTGTCTGATGGTCACAGCGACGACAAACCTGCGAGATTGCCTTGCGGACTGAGCTTCTGGCACCCATCCGATGCTACCAGGCGGCTGCTTCCCCTCATAAGGAGAGACTTGGACGCCTTGTTTGCCGTCCCTTGCTGTGCGTGGATAGGAGAGCAAGGGGCCTTTGCTTTACCGGGAAGCAAACACCTTTGCTACCAGGACTGCATGGATCTTGTCCGAATCAAGTCCCCATACCTGTTCAAGGCGTGTTGGGAGTATGCCAGACTTGTCAGCCACATGTTTGACGTGGACTACAAGTTTTTCGTGGCTGCGAGCCGGTTGCGGATCCACAGGCACGCGCCTGAAAATGGCTGCCCGCTGAGGTTGAGCCAGTCTGTGCAGTCCCGATATGATGGGGGGCCTGTCATCATTGTATCGCTGGGGCTGCCTCTGGCGGTGCACGACTTCACCCCCACACTTCAGCCTGCAAAGCCGGATGAGGACGAGACCCCGGTGCGCGTCACCGTCTCGGATGGGGTCATGATGCTGCTGGATGCAGACGCCAGGGCGAGATATTCCCACGGCGTCCCCAAGGAATGGGGGGGTGGTATGGCGCTGTACACGCTGGAGATCCACATGGATTGCATGGACAACACGACAATCCTGGACTACGAGCCCCAGACGCGCACCATGGTCATGTACACGCCTTTGTGTGGGGGGAACGTGATCACGACCCGCCCCGCCCCCGCGTCTCGAGTGCAACCCCATGTACGCGTGCGAAACGACACGCTGTGGAGGATCGTGCAGGGGATGCGCGCGAGACTACAGGCGGCCGAGAGCTGTTTAATCCGCCAAAAGTATGGCCAGAAAACTCCTCTCAGTATACCCGACAGTGCTGGGCTTGGCCCTCGCGGGCTATGGGACTGAACTCGCCCTCCAGGATCATGGTGGAGTAGTCGTCCAGCCTGACGTCGGATAAGGCCATGACACCCCACTCATGCGGGAGTGGGTGGAGGGATGCATCGGAGAGGGCTGGCGCTGTGGCGGGGGGGGCGGGCAACGATGGCGCAGGTACAGCTGGATGGACCCCCCTGGAGAGGCGCACACAGCAGAGTATGCTCATCACAAACGCGATGAGGGAGAGGATGGTGATAACACACACCCAGATCACCTCGTTGGACACGGATGACGGGATGCACAATGGGGGTGAACCCTCCGGTTGACCCGAGAGCAGCTCGTATCCGTCCACGCACAGCATGCCATAGCAGTCTGGCCCAGACTGACTGTGCTGCGGGAGAGACTCGTATGTCCCGTTGGCCGAGAAGTACATTCCCGGGGGGCAGAATGTCGCGTTCGGGTCTTCCGTGTCGTTCACGTATACCATCAACTCTGGGTTCAACGCGGAGATCGAGGCTGTTTCCCGGCGCACTAGCACCCGTCGCCTCTGGTCAGCCCATGTTCGGATAGCTTCGATTGGCGTACTGGGGTGATCAGCGCTCGCCAAGTCCAGAAACCATGTCGGGTCGCTGAAGGCCTCGCGCACATGGTGTAGGCGAATAAAACTCTCGACTTGGATGGATAGCGTGTAATTAGTGGTAGGCAAGGGTGCCTCGGAGGCAAAGATGATACGCCTGGCCACCACGTGCACACGGCATCCCACTTGCTGGATCAATTGTTGAGAGGGCGGCCAGGGAAGTTCTACTTGGAACACCGCCACAAATCTGGCAGGATCATAGGTGGACCTTGGACAGTCGTAGAGCAGCCTCCCTATCAGGAACGGGACTGGCGCGACGGGGATTGTCCAAGGACTCAACGATGATGGGGTCTGCACGCTGATTTCAAATCTGATATCCATTTGGGGGATCGTGGGGGTATCGGGGGAGTCTTCTGATTGGACTGCATACCATCCATCTGCTATCGGGACAGCCAGCACCGTCTGGGTTCCCTCC
>CAJBBQ010000134.1 GCA_903951385.1 uncultured Pseudomonadota bacterium | reverse complement strand
TTTCCTGGCTTACGTGGGTCGGCGGTATGGCATGTGGCACAACTGACTTTTTTACCGTCGCTGTGCAAACGCTCGGCATGAAAGAAACGCTCGCCTTTATCGGCAGCAAAGCCGACGAAGGCGGCGTTTTCCTGCTTGGCCAGCAGCTCGTACTTTTTAAGTAAGCTGCTGGCCGATTCCGCCACGGCTTGCTGACTGAAAAACAAAGCCAATAGTAAGTAGGCATTACGCATGATGGTCTCCTGAACTAACTTGGCCGTTGTCGTCCACTTCGTATTGGTAGCCGGTCACCATGGATTGCGCGAGTGGCGTTTTATCTTTGTATTCATGCCATATCAGTGCGGCAATGTGCAGCAAGACAAAGCCCATTAATAGGTAATAAATAATTTCATGCGGCTCTTCAAAAGTGTCTTCCAGCCAAGCCATGTCACCGAACCAAACATTAAACGGACCGGTGCTTTGTTCTACGGCAGCCAGACCTAAACCGGTGACGGCCATGACGATTAATAATAGGTAAACGAGTAAATAGGCGGCACTGGCTAAAGTATGGTGACCAAAGCGCGGTTTAGCCTTGAAATTAATATGCCGAACAGCTTGCCACCAGGCGGCAGGGTGCCACATGTCGGAAAACCTAGCATGACGCGGACCGACTAATCCCCAGGCGAGTCGGGCGACGATGCCCAGCACCAAGGCGTAGCCAAGGTAGATGTGCAGTTGCCATAAAGCGGTTTCACTGCTGCCTTTATCAAACAGGTCGGACAACCAAATGGTGGTCATGAGAAATAGAATGGCCAGGCCATTCCATAGGTGAATGAGGCGTAACGCCGGATCGTAAACTTTCTGTCTTTGGTAAGTGATTTTTTCCATTATTTGCTCCTTTAATAAAGGGTGTAAGCAAATAATAGTTGGGCTTTCTTAAGGCAAACTTAACAAGCGTAAGCGCCTTAGTCCAAGGCCAGATAAGCCTTGATTAGCTGCTAGGCTTTGGCGTCGGCTTTGCGTAATTGAATGCATCGGAGAAAAAAGCATCGTCACTTAAACCGGCCGCAACAAAGTCGGCATGCGCCACTTCCACCATGGCTGGCGCACCGCAACAATAGACTTCATAGTCGGCTAGGCCGCTTTGGGCAAAATCATCCAACACCGCTTGGTGGACAAAGCCGGTGCGGCCTTGCCAATTATCCGTTGCCAGTGGATTGGATAAAACCGGTATGTAATGAATGTGATCGTGCGCTGCCGCCCAGGCTTGGGCCAATGCCGTCATATACAAATCTTGCTGCGCATGGGCACCCCAATACAAGCTAATCGGACGCTTGATGTTGTTATGCAGCATGTGCTCTATGATGCCCTTAATCGGGGCAAAGCCGGTGCCACCTGCCACCATGATGATGGGCTTGCTGGAATCTTCTCGCAAAAAGAAACTACCGAATGGGGCTTCTATGCGCAATATGGCTTTTTCTGGCATTTCATTAAAAACGTATTCGGTAAACTGACCGCCGGGGATTAAGCGCAAATGCAGTTCCAATAGACCGTTGGCATGCGGTGCGTTGGCCAGTGAAAAGGCGCGGCGCTTGCCGTCTTTTAATATGATTTCCAGGTATTGGCCAGCCATGAATTTTAATTGCTCGCCGCTGGGTAATTTTAAAAACAAAGCCATCACATCCGGCGCCAGTTGTTCTTTACGCTCTACCCGCGCCGGCAATATGCGTGGCGGGATAATGTCCGCACGTATTTCACGGCAAGCCAAAGTCAAATCTGACAGGGGGTAGGCGCAGCAAAACAATGCCTTGCCCGCAGCCAATTCGGCCTCCGTCAGTGCGCCAGCAGCGTAATCTTCATGATGCACGGAGCCGCTGAGGATGTCGCCTTTGCAACTGCCGCACGTGCCATTGCGGCAACCGTAAGGCAGGTTAACCCCGGCGGCGATGGCCGACTCGAGTAAGTTGTCTGAGGCTTTGGCGCTAAATTGGTGGCCGCTAGCGGGTATGCTAATTTGGTAAGTCATGCCTTAATCTTCTCTATGAAATTCGCCTTCGATGACGTCGTCATTGGCGGCACTGGCCTGCTGATTAGGCCGCGATTGCGCCGTGGCATTAACCGGGATCAATAACAGAATGGCGGCCAGGATGTCGGTCATGATGCCAGGGATAATCAGCAACACGCCGGCCATAATATTGCGGGCACTGCCGAACAAGGCTTTAATGGGATTGCCGCCCGCGCTTAAGTGTTGCATCATGCGCCCAGAAAAGGACTGTTTTTCATCACGAATAAGCCGCAGGCCTAGCAGGGTAATGACCAGTAAATAGAGGATTAGCCAGCCACCGTATTGCTCGGCCAAATCCATTAAAATCCAAATTTCAGCCACTGGAAAAGCCAGTATGGCCAAGAAAAAAATAATGCGCATGCGCTTAACTACCTTAAACAATGGAACGTATG
>CAJBBQ010000133.1 GCA_903951385.1 uncultured Pseudomonadota bacterium | reverse complement strand
TAAAAAACGCGGATTAAAAACACGCGGTGACATCACGGCCGGCAAGCCTGGCTGGCGCGCGCCTAAAGGCAAACACAAACACCAGGGCGATGACGATGCGCAACATGCATTCAATGCCCCAACCGAGGCCATTGTGCACGAGGTATTGGTGCCAGAAACCATCACTGTGGCTGAGTTGGCACATAAGATGGCGGTTAAATCCGGTGAAGTGATTAAAGCGCTGATGGGCATGGGCATGATGGTGACCATCAACCAAGTATTGGATCAAGAAACGGCCATCATTATCGTCGAAGAAATGGGCCATAAAGCATCGGCCGCGGCGCCAAATGACCCAGAAATTTTCCTAGAAGAAGCCGAGCATGCGGCGGCAGTGTTAGAGCCACGTCCACCGGTTGTGACGGTGATGGGCCACGTAGACCACGGTAAAACCTCCTTGCTGGATTACATACGCCGCAGCCGCGTGGCTTCCGGTGAAGCCGGCGGCATTACCCAACACATCGGTGCCTACCACGTGGAAACCCCGCGCGGCATGGTGACCTTCCTTGATACCCCGGGCCATGAGGCGTTTACCGCCATGCGTGCCCGCGGTGCTAAAGCCACCGACGTGGTGATATTGGTGGTGTCTGCCGATGACGGCGTCATGCCACAAACCATAGAAGCCATCCACCATGCAAAAGCGGCTGGCGTGCCTTTGGTGGTAGCGATCAATAAGATAGACAAGCCGGGTGCCGAGCCTGAGCGCGTCAAAATGGAATTGGTGTCACAAGAAGTGGTGCCAGAAGAATTTGGTGGCGACGTTATGTTTAGAGCCGTGTCGGCCAAAACCGGCCAAGGCATAGACGAGCTTCTAGAAGCCGTGCTATTGCAAGCGGAAATATTGGAGCTAAAAGCCCCTAAAAACACACCGGCCAAAGGCTTGGTGATAGAAGGCCGTTTAGATAAAGGCCGCGGTTCCGTGGCGACCATCTTGGTGACATCCGGCACCCTAAAACGCGGCGACATGATTCTAGCCGGCAACACCTTTGGTAAAGTGCGTGCCATGTTGGACGAGTCCGGTAAAGACATACAAGAAGCCGGTCCGTCTATGCCAGTTGAAATTCAAGGTTTATCCGATGTGCCTAGCGCCGGTGAAGAGATGATCGTGCTTAACGATGAGCGCAAAGCCCGTGAAATTGCCAACTTCCGTCAAGGTAAATTCCGCGACACGAAATTGGCTAAACAGCAAGCGGCTAAGTTGGAAAACATGTTTGATCAAATGGGTGAAGGCGTTGCGCAAACCTTAGGTTTAATCATTAAATCCGACGTACAGGGTTCTTACGAAGCGCTGTCTACCAGCCTACAAAAACTCTCTACATCAGAAGTTAAGGTTAACGTTATCCACACCGGTGTCGGTGCGATTAGCGAATCCGATGTCAACTTGGCGGCAGCATCCAAAGGCGTATTGATAGGCTTCAACGTGCGTGCCGATTCAGGCGCGCGCAAACTCATCGAAACCCTGGGTGTGGACGTGCGTTACTACAACATTATTTACGAAGCCGTGGATGAAATTAAAGCGGCTTTAGGTGGCATGTTGGCCCCAGAGCAAAAAGAAAGCATGATAGGTACCGTGGAAATTCGTGAAGTATTCCGTATTTCTAAAGTGGGTGCGATTGCCGGTTGTTATGTACAAGACGGGTTGATTAAACGCAATTCACACGTGCGTGTATTGCGCAATAACGTCATCATCCATAGCGGTGAGTTGGACTCCTTAAAACGCTTTAAAGACGACGTAAAAGAAGTGAAAAACAGCTTCGAATGCGGCTTGTCATTGAAAAACTTCAACGACATTGAAGTGGGCGACATCTTGGAAGTCTACGAAATCGTTGAAGTGGCACGTACTTTATAATGGCCAAAGAGTTTTCTAGAAGTCATCGCGTTGCCGAGCAAATGCAACGCGAGTTGGCCGATCTATTGCAGTTTGAAGTGAAAGACCCGCGCGTGTCCATGGTGACGATTACCGCTGTTGAAGTCACCGGCGACATGGCGCACGCCAAAATATTCTACAGTGCCAGCAAGCCCAGCGATTCCTTGCAACAAGGCTTAGAAAAATCAGCCGGTTTCCTGCGCACGCAGTTGGCAAAACGCATGTTGCTGCGCACCGTGCCGCAACTGCATTTTGTTTACGATGCATCGATAGACAACGGCATGATGATGTCTAAACTGATAGACCAAGCCTTGGCAACCGGTTCAGATCCTAGCTAATTCCCCTCACAAAGCAGCGCCCTTGCAGTTTAGACGAGCTAAAAAAAACATCAGTGGTGTGCTGCTATTGGATAAGCCATTAGGCTACTCATCCAATCAAGCCTTGCAACAAGTCAAACACCTATTACAGGCTGCCAAAGCCGGCCATACCGGCACACTGGATCCCTTGGCGACCGGCTTGTTGCCCTTGTGTTTTGGTGAAGCCACAAAGTTTGCCCACTATTTAACCGAAGCCGACAAAGTCTATGAGGCCACCTTAAAGTTGGGCATCACGACCGACACCGGTGACGCCGAAGGCCGGGTTTTATCCGAGCAGGCGGTGGCAGTCAGCGCAGAACAATTTAGCGCCGTTTGCCTGCAGTTTCTAGGCGAAATTAGCCAAGTGCCCCCCATGTATTCCGCTTTAAAACACGAAGGCAAAGCCCTCTACGAGTACGCCAGAGCAGGCGTTGAAATCGCCCGCAACGCCCGTGCCGTGACCATACACAGCATCGCCGTAATGGATTTTGCTGGTGATGTAGCCAACATCAGGGTGAAGTGCAGCAAAGGCACATACATCCGCACTTTGGCTGAAGACATAGGCGCCAAGCTAGGTTGCGGTGCCCATTTAATCGGTTTACGCCGCACTGCCACGGCCAATTACCAGATAGAACAAAGCATCAGTCTGGACGAATTTGTCGCCCTGTCGGCCGAACAACAGTTGGCCAAATTGCTGCCGGCAGACAGTGCCGTGGCTTATTTGCCGGCGATAGAATTGGATGCGGACAGCGCATTTTATTTAAGCCAAGGTCAGGCCGTTTGGCAAAGTGGCTTGATTCCAGAGGGGCTGATCCGTCTATACAATCCGCAAAAGCTATTTCTCGGCTTGGGTGAGCGTCAGCCCGATGGCAAGATAGGCCCAAAACGCTTAATCGTGCAGCCGCTTTAGCCATGAAAAAAGCATAAAAAAGATTGATAAATCATCTGTTTATGCCTATAATGCGCGGCTCATGCAAATGAATGCATAGGCGGTTTAGTCAATAGGCTGCCTTTACATTGACGCAAAACATCTAAATATTAGGATAAAGTTATGGCAACCACTGCAGCAGAACGCGCTAAGATTGTTAGTGAATTTCAACAAGCTAAGAATGATACCGGTAGTCCAGAAGTGCAAGTTGCGCTTTTAACCAGCCGCATTACTTACTTAACTGAGCATTTCAAATCCAATAAAAAAGACCACCACTCACGTCGTGGCTTATTGGCTTTGGTAAGTCAGCGCCGTAAATTGTTGGATTACTTAAAACGTGAAAGCGCAGAACGTTATCAAACACTGATTGGTCGTTTAGGCATTCGTAAGTAATTGCGACCTACCCATTATTCGCAAAACATTACGCATCATTGCATTTTGTTTTGCCTATAAAACAATAAGCCGATAGCGCTGCATGAGCAGCACTTCGGCTTTTTTGTTATGCCATTGTTAAAATGGTTTTAAAGATTTTCCCTCAAATTTGTATTGAGATAAATCGATATTGTGCGTTCGTTATTGGGTTGTGAATAACGAATATTAAAAAGAGAAAAGGATAAAAAATGTTTAATAAAGTAACGAAAAGCATACAGTACGGTGCGCACACGCTCACCTTAGAAACAGGTGAAATTTCACGTCAAGCCGATGCGGCCGTGATGGTCAGTTATGGCGATACCGTGGTATTGGTGGCTGTCACCAGTAAAAGCGAAGTAAAACCAGGCCAAGATTTTTTCCCATTGACCGTGGATTACATGGAAAAAACCTATGCTGCCGGTAAAATTCCGGGTGGTTTTTTCAAACGCGAAGGCCGTCCTTCAGAAAAAGAAACCTTAACCAGCCGTTTAATTGACCGTCCATTGCGTCCATTATTCCCAGAAGCCTTCTACAACGAAGTGCAAGTGGTAGCAACCGTAATGTCATCCGATCCAGAAATCGATGCAGACATTCCAGCCATTATTGGCGCCTCAGCGGCCATGGCCATTTCTGGCATTCCATTTTTTGGTCCATTAGGTGCAGCCCGCGTGGGTTACATCAACGACGCTTACGTGCTAAACCCAAGTAAAACAGAATTAGAAACTTCGCAAATGGATTTAGTCGTGGCTGCAACTGAAACTGCCGTGATGATGGTGGAATCCGAAGCCAAAGAATTATCAGAAGAAGTCATGTTAGGTGCAGTGGTTTACGGCCACGAGCAAATGCAAGCCGTGATCAGCATGATCAACGAGCTAACAGCCGAAGCCGGTAAAGATGCATGGGATTGGGTTGCCCCAGAACCAGACACCGCTTTAATTGCAAAAGTGACTAAATTGGCTGCCGACGACATCAACGCCGCCTTCCAAATTAAAGCCAAAGGCGCACGCTCAGCAAAATTGAGTGAAATCACCAGCCGCGTATTAGCCGAATTGGTTACCGAAGAAACGTCTACTGCTGAAGCCAACAAAATTAAAACAGAGTTGTTTAATTTAGAAGCCAAAACCGTGCGTAGCCAAATCTTAAACGGTGAGCCACGTATTGATGGCCGTGATACCCGTACTGTGCGTCCTATCAGCATCCGTACTGGCGTATTGCCACGCACCCATGGTTCAGCCTTGTTTACCCGTGGTGAGACGCAAGCATTGGTTGTCGCTACTTTAGGTACTGGCCGCGATGAGCAAGTGATCGATGCCTTGCAAGGTGAGTTTAAAGACCACTTTATGTTGCATTACAACATGCCTCCGTATGCCACAGGTGAAACAGGCCGCGTGGGCACACCAAAACGCCGTGAAATTGGTCACGGTCGTTTAGCCAAACGTGCGTTGTTTGCCGCCTTGCCTAACAAAGAAGACTTTGATTACAGCATGCGCGTGGTATCAGAAATTACCGAATCCAACGGTTCTAGCTCCATGGCTTCAGTTTGTGGCGGTTGCTTAGCCTTGATCGATGCCGGCGTGCCGATGAAAAATCACGTGGCCGGTATTGCCATGGGCTTGATTAAAGAAGGCAATCGCGTAGCGGTATTGACCGACATCTTAGGCGATGAAGATCACCTAGGTGACATGGACTTTAAAGTAGCGGGTACCGAAGACGGCATCACTGCTTTGCAAATGGACATTAAAATCACCGGCATTACGGCACAAATTATGCAAGTGGCTTTAGCCCAAGCAAAAGAAGGCCGTACGCATATTTTAGGCATCATGAAAACAGCCATGAGCAATGCCAACACTGAAATGTCCGCATTTGCACCACGCATCATTACCATGAAAATCAATCCGGAAAAAATCCGCGATGTGATTGGTAAAGGCGGCGCCGTGATCCGTGCCTTAACCGAAGAAACCGGCACCACCATCGATATCGATGACACCGGTACAGTGAAAATTGCTTGCACCAGCTCCGAGCAAGGTGCAGAAGCGCAACGCCGTATTGCTGAGATTACCGCGGAAGTGGAAATCGGCAATGTCTACGAAGGTACCGTGCTTAAATTGTTGGATTTCGGTGCCATCGTTTCATTGATTCCAGGCAAAGACGGTTTGTTGCACATTTCACAAATTGCGCATCAACGCGTAAATGCCGTTAGCGACTTCCTAAAAGAAGGCGACGTGGTTAAAGTGAAAGTGGTGGAAGCCGATGAAAAAGGCCGCGTGCGTTTAAGCATGAAAGCCTTGAT
>CAJBBQ010000132.1 GCA_903951385.1 uncultured Pseudomonadota bacterium | reverse complement strand
TCGGCTTCATTTTGCCCAGGACGACTCACTGCGCTGACTGTCGCTGCGACAGTTTGCATGGCGGCCACGCTGGTATCGATGGCCTCCACCTCCACTAGGCCACTGCCATGATTGACCAAGCGCAGTTGGTAAGCCGCCACATAGGATAAATCAATCAAACGGTCACGCTTAAAAGGGCCACGGTCGTTAATCCGCACGATGACGGAGCGGCCATTGGCTGGGTTGGTTACTTTGGCATAGCTGGGTATGGGTAAGGTGGTGTGTGCGGCCGTCATGCCATACATGTCGTAAATTTCCCCAGTGGAGGTTTTTTTGCCGTGGTAGCGCTTGCCATACCAGGAAGCCACGCCCTGTTTTTTATAAGGTTGATACGCAGTCATGGGCGTATACGGTTGGCCTAAGGCCACATACGGTTTGTTGGCACGCGGTAAAGGCTGCTCTACTTTCAAGGTCGCACTTGGGACGCTGTCTAAATTGGCCGGGGCATTGTCGCCCGGTCCGTCGTCCAAATAATAGGCGCCTGCGCCGGGCTTAGCACCGGCGTTGTCCACACCAGAGGCCTTATCGTTTTTAATCGGTGCGGGACCGGCGATAGGGCTATTCAATGTCAGATCAGCGCAAGCCGTTAACAGCATTAAACTCAACAACAATATCGGGGTTTTTATAGTCATGGTAGTTAAACAATGAAAGTGAAAAATTAAGTGGCCACCACATTTTTATGGGTGGCGATGCTCATCAAGATGCCCAGCCCTAGGCACAGCATGACCATGGACGTGCCGCCATAACTGATCAAGGGCAAGGGCACCCCCACCACAGGCAAGATACCACTGACCATGCCCATGTTGACGAAAGCATAGGTAAAAAAGGTTAAGGCTATGCTGCCAGCCAACAATCGGCCAAACGTGCTTTTGGCCTCGGAGGCAATCACCAAGCCGCGCAAAATAATCAAACTAAACAAACTTAAAAGCAAGAGATTACCCAACAAGCCAAACTCTTCACTGAACACCGCAAAAATAAAATCGGTGGTCCTCTCCGGTATGAAATCCAGTTGCGCTTGCGTGCCATTAACCAACCCTTGCCGGCAAAGCCTCCCGAGCCTATAGCTATCATCGCCTGTATCGTGTGGTAGCCTGAACCGAGTGGATCTTGGCTGGGGTCAAATAAAATTTCGATGCGGCGCCGCTGGTAATCGTGCAACAGCGTCCACAAAAATGGCGTGGCGATGGCCAAACTTAGGGTGCCGCCTACTAATAACTTCCAACTCAAGCCGGCCAAAAACAACACATAAAAACCCGCTGCGGTAATCAACAAAGCCGTGCCTAAATCCGGCTGCTTCATGACCAAGGCCACCGGCACCAATAATAACAAGCCAGCTTGGGCGAAATGCTTGGCGCTAGGGCGAACTTCCAGTTTGGTAAAATACCAGGCCAACATCATGGGCATGGCGATGCGCATGATTTCCGATGGCTGTATCTTGGTGATGCCTAAATTAAGCCAACGCTGCGCACCATGACTGGTGGAGCCGACCAATTCAACGGCCACCAACAAGACCACGCCCAATACATAAAGCGGCATGGCTATGCGTTCGAGTTGATGCGGCGCGATGTTTGCCGCCACCCACATGACAGAAAAGGCCAATACGATGTTCACGGTTTGATCGTAAACCTTGGAAAAATCCTGGCCGGAGGCGCTGTACAACACGAACAAGCCCACCATCAAGGTGAAAAATAAGCTGCCCATCAAAAACGAATCAATGTGCACCAGCAAAGGTTTGAAGAATTTATTCATCGTGCGCGCTTTCATTGTGTCCCGCAGGCTGAACCGCTTTAGCTTTTAGTGGCTTGGCAGCCGGCTCGTTTGGCGATTTGCCTAATAGGTAATAATCCATGACTTTTCTGGCGATGGGGCCGGCTGCCGAGCCACCGTGCCCGCCGTTTTCCAC
>CAJBBQ010000131.1 GCA_903951385.1 uncultured Pseudomonadota bacterium | reverse complement strand
GGTTCGAGCAGCAGCTCGGCACTGCTTAAAAGTAATTGCTGACTGTTAAGCTTGGTTTGCAAGCTAAGGGTAATTTTTTGCGCTTGGCCTGTTTCGCTCAAGTCGTCGACGCTAAAGCAACTGACATCGGCATTGGGCGGCAGGTCGACCACCGATAATTGCGCCTTGAGCGTTTCGCCTAAGTGGGATTTAAGCTCAAGATCGGCCAACCCGATGGCCGAACTGAGTTGGGCATAGCTAGCTAGCAGTAACAATAAAATAAATCGCAATGGTTAAAGGCTCGGTTTAGGTGGGCGCTGCGTGCCGGTTATTGACTGCAATACATAAGGTGGTGTGACCATCCTAGCATAAGCCATTAAAAGCCTATAATTTATGCCTTTTGTTTGGCTAAAGAGCACTTAAATTCCTGCTTGGCGACCTGCTTTAGGGTAAAATGGCGGCAGAATACTTCATGTATTAAAGCTAATTGAAATTATTCCCGTTTGTGCTGCACATAATGTTTGACAAACTGCTTTGCTTCAGCATAAAATCCGCCTCTTAATTTTTTTAGCCATAGTATTGATAAGACAATGAAAACCTTCTCAGCAAAATCTCATGAAGTGAAGCGCGATTGGTTTGTGGTTGATGCCACGGATCTAGTGCTAGGCCGTTTAGCCAGCGCAGTTGCGCACCGTTTACGCGGTAAACATAAAACTATTTATACACCTCACGTTGATACCGGTGATTACATTGTTGTGATTAATGCCGACAAATTAAAAGTGACGGGTAACAAAGCAGACGGTAAGCTTTACCACAGCCACTCTGGTTATCCAGGCGGCATCAGCACCACTACTTTTGCAAAAATGCAAGACCGTTTCCCAGGCCGTGCTTTAGAGAAAGCAGTAAAAGGCATGTTACCTAAGGGTCCTTTAGGTTATGCAATGATCAAAAAAATGAAGGTTTATGCAGGCAGCACGCATGACCACGCGGCACAACAACCGCAAGAATTGAAAATCTAAGGGTATAAAGATGATCGGTAAATATAATTATGGTACAGGCCGCCGCAAGAGTTCAGTAGCGCGCGTGTTTTTGAAAACAGGTAAAGGCAACATCGTTGTTAACGATAAACCTGTTGATGAGTATTTCTCTCGCGTGACTGCACGTATGATTTTACGTCAACCATTGGAGTTGACTAACAATCTAAGCAGTTTCGATATTATGGTAAACGTAATTGGCGGTGGTGAGTCTGGCCAAGCTGGTGCAGTTCGTCATGGCATCACTCGCGCCCTAATCGATTTTGATGCTAACTTAAAAAGCGCCTTATCAAACGCTGGCTTCGTAACACGCGATGCCCGTGAAGTTGAGCGTAAAAAAGTCGGCTTCCGCAAAGCGCGTCGTCGTAAACAATTCTCTAAACGCTAATATTTATATTCAGCGCTTAAGAATAAAAAAGGCCGCGTTAGCGGCCTTTTTTATTTTACGGACAATTTTTACTGGAGCGGTTTGTTTGCCAACAAGATTTGTTATCATGGCGCTATGAGCGAGATAAAAGTGAGCAATAAAAAATTAAAAATAGGCATCGTTGGTGGCACCGGTTATACCGGTGTTGAATTGCTAAGGCTATTAAGCGTGCACCCCAATGTCAGCCTCACCGCCATCACCTCCAGGGGTGACGCAGGGCTTGCGGTTGCCGATATGTTTCCTAGTTTGCGCGGTTACGTGGATTTGTGTTTTTCTGACCCAGCGCAAGCCAATTTAGATCAGTGCGATGTGGTGTTCTTTGCCACCCCACACGGCGTGGCCATGAGTCAAGCGCAGTCCTTATTGGATGCCAAGGTTAAAGTCATCGACCTGGCGGCCGATTTCCGTTTGCAAGACACGGCCGTGTTTGAACACTGGTACAAGATGCCACACGGCTGCCCAACCCTACTTAAAGAAGCGGTGTATGGCCTGCCGGAGTTGTACCGGGAAAAAATTAAAGCGGCCAACATCATAGGCAACCCAGGCTGTTACCCAACTACGGTCTTGCTTGGGTTAGC
>CAJBBQ010000130.1 GCA_903951385.1 uncultured Pseudomonadota bacterium | reverse complement strand
GACTATTTAACAAGACTTTATTTATGATGCGTACCCATTATTGCGGCCATTTAAACCGCCAACACATAGGCCAAACTGTTACTTTATGCGGTTGGGCACACCGTCGCCGTGATCACGGTGGCGTGATCTTTATCGATTTGCGTGACCGTGAAGGCTTGGCGCAAATCGTGGTGAACCCCGATGCTAAAGCCGCTTTTGCCGTTGCCGAAAGCGTGCGCAGTGAATACGTCTTGAAAATTGTCTGCGAAGTGCGTGCCCGACCAGAAGGCGCGACCAATGCCAACTTAGCCACCGGCGAAGTGGAAATGATAGCCACGGAAATTGAAGTGCTCAATGCATCGCTGACGCCGCCATTTATGTTGGACGATGAAAACCTCACGGAAACCGTGCGCTTGGAACACCGTTACATCGATTTGCGTCGCCCAGCCATGCAAAAGAACATGATGTTGCGTTACCGCGTGGCTAAAACCTTGCGCGATTACTTGGACGTTAATGGCTTTATTGAAGTGGAAACACCGATGTTAACCCGCTCCACCCCAGAAGGCGCGCGTGATTACCTGGTGCCTAGTCGTGTGCACGACGGTCAGTTCTTTGCCTTGCCGCAATCCCCGCAGTTATTTAAACAATTGCTAATGGTGTCGGGTTTTGATCGTTATTTCCAAATTACCAAATGCTTCCGCGATGAAGATTTGCGCGCCGATAGGCAGCCTGAATTCACTCAAGTCGACCTTGAAACCTCCTTCATGACCGAAAACGAAATCATGGACATTGTTGAGGAAATGATCAGGCAAATGCTGAAAAAAGTGCAAAACGTCGATTTACCTGCCAGCTTTCCCCGCATGTCTTTCCATGAAGCCATGAACCGTTATGGTTCGGATAAACCGGACATGCGCGTCACCTTGGAAATCACTGAGATGTCTGACGTCATGAAAGACGTGGATTTTAAAGTGTTTGCTGGTGCGGCCAATATGGCCGGTGGCCGTGTGGCGGCTTTGCGCGTGCCTAATGGCGCCGCTATTGCCCGTAGCGAAATTGATGCTTACACCGAATTTGTCAAAATTTACGGTGCCAAAGGTTTGGCTTACATCAAGATTAACGACATCACAAAATTAAACGAAGAAGGCTTGCAAAGCCCTATCGTTAAAAACATTCATGTCACTGCCTTGCAGGCCATCATAGAGAGAACCGGTGCGCAAAATGGCGACATCGTTTTCTTCGGTGCCGATAAAGCCAAAGTGGTGAACGAAGCCTTGGGTGCGCTGCGCCTTAAAGTTGGTCACGACAAAGGTCACGTCGATGGCCGTGCTTGGGCGCCATTATGGGTGGTGGATTTCCCCATGTTTGAGCACGACGAAGAAAACGACAGGTGGGCAGCCTTGCACCATCCGTTTACCGCGCCTAAGGACGGCCACGAAGATTTATTGGTCAGCAATCCAGGTGCAGCTTTATCCAAAGCCTATGACATGGTGTTAAACGGTTGGGAAGTGGGTGGCGGTTCAGTGCGTATCCACAAACAAGACATCCAATCTAAAGTATTCGATGCCCTTAAAATCAGCAAAGAAGAAGCCCAAGAAAAATTCGGCTTTTTATTGGAAGCCTTGCAATACGGCGCGCCACCGCATGGCGGTTTAGCCTTCGGTTTAGACCGATTAGTCACGCTGATGACAGGTGCAGAATCCATACGCGACGTGATTGCCTTCCCTAAAACCCAGCGCGCGCAATGCTTGATGACCAACGCGCCTAATGCGGTGGACGAAAAACAATTACGCGAGTTGCACATTCGTTTGCGCACGCAAACGCCGGCTGCCTAAGCCTGCTTTGCCTGCCTAAATAACAGCATGCCGGTCACCGAGATTAATCACGTTAATTTGCGCACGCCTTACCAGACGATGCTGCAATTGAAGGATTTTTACTGCGATGTGGTGGGTTTGCAAGTCGGCCCGCGTGAGGGTTTTAGCAGCCGCGGTTTTTGGTTGTACGTAGGCGATAAGGTCGTATTGCATCTGGCCGAATACCGTGG
The DNA here is from genome assembly GCA_903951385.1 of uncultured Pseudomonadota bacterium. GTDB lineage: Bacteria > Pseudomonadota > Gammaproteobacteria > Burkholderiales > Methylophilaceae > Methylotenera > Methylotenera hypolimnetica. The sequence goes on along the minus strand of CAJBBQ010000130.1, from coordinate 795 downwards.
TGAGGAAGCGATGCTCACCCATGTGTTAAGCAGCGTCGACCATTTTTCCTTTACCTGCACCGATATGCCGGCCATGGAAGCGCACCTTAGGGCTTGCCAGGTGGATTACACGGTGCGTGATTTGCCCGTTTTAAAAGTGAAGCAAATCAATTTTAAAGACCCAGTAGGCAATGGCGTGGAGTTATTTTTTCACGTGGATTAAGCCGACGTTTTTAAGTCTGTGAATTTTTTCCTGCGTAGGCGGGTCCTAGTTTTAGATAAGCGTTTAAGCAAGCATGTCCGCCTAGCGTGACAGTGATTAATTTTGGAGGGGACTAAAATGAAACCGTTAAATCCAGCTATTTTTCTAAATGCCGTATTAGTGATGGCGCTGTTTATTGCCATGCCGCTGCGTGCCGAACCCGATACAAAGTTATGGCCCATCATGAAAGAGGCGTTCTTTGCTAAGCGCGACATGCAGGAGGCCGATTTTATTAAAATCGACGCACCACGCCGTGCCGAGAGCGGTGCGCAAGTGCCGGTCACTTACAGCATAGATAATGCCGCCGCTAAAGGCGTGGTGATTAGCAAGCTGTACGCTTTTGTTGATGCCAACCCCATTCCCTTAACCGCTACATACCATTTAAGCCCAGGCTTGGGTAATTTCCAAGTCGCCACCCGCATCCGCTTTGAAACCGATGCCTTTGTGCGTTTGGTGGGTGAAACGGCCGATGGCAAATTGTACTTGGCTTCACGCGAAATACGCGCTGCCGGTGGCTGTGGCGGCACGGTAGACGGTGATGAGGCGAGCATACG
>CAJBBQ010000129.1 GCA_903951385.1 uncultured Pseudomonadota bacterium | reverse complement strand
TACGAGGGCATGGCTAAACTAGCCGCGCTGCCTTATGCGCCGCTGCCAGATGGCTTGGCACATGTTTTACAGCAGCCAGCTTCGACTATGCGTTTGCATGTGCCCTGCACGGAGGCGTTGGATGCGCTATGGCTGACGCCACTTTGGCAGGCCTTAAAGCAAGCAAAGATCAGCCAGCTAAGCTTAAATTTAGGGTTTTATGAGCGCTTGATACAACTCAGCATCAGGCCGCGTGATGTGTATAAATTTTGGCGCCGACCCCGTGCGCTACAGGCGTATTGGTCATGACGAAAATAATACAGCGCAGCCAACATCCTGATGCGGCTTTAGCCTTACAAGAAAGCGGCCTTAGTCCGCTGATGGCAAGATTGCTGGCTGCCCGTGGGCTAGAACGCGCTCAGCAAATACGGGCTAATTTAAGCGATTTACTTGCTCCGCAAACGCTGACGAATAACACCAGTATGGCGAAGTTATTAGCCGACGCCATCACTGCCGATAAAGCCTTGTTAGTGATAGGCGATTACGACGCCGATGGGGCCACCGCAACGGCGGTCGCGGTGAAAGGCTTAAAGGCTTTTGGCGCCAGAGTGGATTTTTTGGTGCCTAACCGTTTTGAATACGGCTACGGATTGACTCCGGAAATCGTTGCCTTGGCAGCCACCAGAAAGCCGGATGTGATTATTACGGTAGACAACGGCATTGCCAGCGTCGATGGGGTAGAGGCAGCCAATGCCTTGGGTTTGCAGGTGTTGATTACCGATCACCATTTGCCTGGGCAAATTACGCCAGCGGCGACCTGCATTATCAATCCCAATCAGCACGGCTGCCAATTTGCCAGCAAGCATTTGGCTGGCGTGGGCGTGATCTTTTATGCCTTGCTGGCCTTACGGGCGGAGTTGCGCTTACGCGGGGCCTACCTAAGCCAGCCCGAGCCCAATCTAACTGAGCTGCTTGATTTAGTGGCCTTGGGTACGGTGGCCGATTTGGTTAAATTGGACGACAACAATCGCATCTTGGTTGAGCAAGGCTTACGTAGAATACGCGCCGCTGCATGCTCGCAAGGCATATTGGCCTTATTGCGTGTCAGTGGCCGACAAGCCCAAGCTTGCAATGCGCAAGATTTGGGTTTTTACGTTGGCCCACGCTTAAATGCCGCTGGCAGGCTGGATGACATGAGCTTAGGCATACGGTGTTTGTTAGCCGAAAGTGAGTCAGAGGCAAACGGCATGGCGCAACAGTTGCAGGATTTGAACTTGGAGCGACGCAATATAGCAGCGGATATGCAAGAGTCCGCCAATGTAAGCTTGGATGGCATTAAGGTTGCGGATCAATACGCTATTTCCTTGTATCAAGCCGATTGGCATCAAGGGGTGATTGGTATTTTGGCCTCTCGCATAAAAGAGCGTTACCATAGGCCGGTGATTGCTTTTGCTGATGCCGGTGATGGCGTGTTGAAGGGATCGGGGCGTTCGATAGCCGGCTTGCATTTGCGCGATGCCCTGGATGCCTTAAGTAAGCAGCAGCCTAGCTTGATTTTAAAATTCGGCGGTCATGCCATGGCAGCGGGCTTGAGTATCAAACGGGACGATTTTGCTGCCTTTGTTACAGGTTTTGAGGCCGTGGTCAGAGGGCTGATCAGTGAGGCGGATTTGCAAGCGGTGCTGGAGGTGGATGGCAATTTATCGGTGGCTGAAATGAATTTCGCTACCGCACAGCAACTGGAAACGCAGGTTTGGGGCCAGGGTTTTGCGCCGCCTTTATTTTACGATGAATTCACTGTGCGCTCTCAGCGCTTGCTTGCGGACAAGCACCTTAAGCTAAGCTTGGCACTGACTTCGGATGCACGCGGTTTAGAGTGGGATGCTATCTATTTTAACTGTACCGAATTACTGGATGGCACGATAGAGGCGGCGTACCAATTGCAGACCAATAGCTACAATGGCAATCAAAAAGTACAATTAAATTTACGCTACGTAGCCCAGCCAAATAGCCATGACTAAATCCAACACCCATATTGCCCAGCCCTTGCTGGCAAGCTTGTTTCAGCCGGCCCTGCCGCCAAGAAAAATAGACGCGCATAAAGGCGATGCCGGCAGTGTGGCGATCGTCGGCGGGGATAAGGGCATGTTAGGTGCGGTCTTGCTAGCCGCGCGGGCTGCTTTGCTGATGGGCGCTGGGCGCGTCTATGCTGCCATGCTAGCAAACGATGGCCTTGATGTAGACTTGCATTACCCGGAAATTATGTTTCGTCCCAGTGCCGAGTTAACGCTATTAAAGCAGTTGGATGCCTTGGTCATTGGGCCGGGCTTAGGCCAATCGGATGCGGCTGAGGCAATCTTAGCCTTCTGGCTGACACAGGACGTGAAGCTTGTGCTCGATGCCGATGCGCTTAATTTATTGGCAATCCACCCGCATTTACAAGCCTTGTGTCGCGCCCGTAGCGCGGATACCGTTATTACGCCGCATGCTGCTGAGGCGGCTAGGCTGTTGGGCAGCAAAAGCGATGCCGTGCAGAAAAATCGCAGTGACAGCGCATTGAAATTAGCCTATCAGTTTCATGCCAGTTGCGTGCTCAAAGGGCCGGCTAGTATCTGTGCGCATCACACAGGTAGTTATTTTATTAACACCAGTGGCAACCCAAGTTTGGCCACGGCTGGCATGGGCGACGTGCTGAGTGGCATGGTCGGTAGTTTCATGGCGCAAGGCCTAGATGGATTGGCGGCCATCAAGCTGGGGGTGTTTGTGCATGGGGCGGCGGCCGATAAGCTGCTGGACGATGGCGTCGGGCCATTTGGAATAACCGCCTCGGAATTAACCTTATCGGCGCGGGCCGTGCTTAATCAATTAAATCTAGCTGGACCGATATAGTCTGGCGGCTAAGGCCAGCATACTACTAACAAGCAAGCCTAAAGTTTTTGCGTATAATTGGCGGTAATTTATAAACCGCTGCAATTCCGGCGGTTTTAACTAAGGAAAAAGGGTGATATGCGTCAAAAATTAGTCGTGGCGAACTGGAAAATGCGCGGTAGCTTGGTGGCAAACAAGCAGTTGCTGAGCGATTACCTACTTCAATTATCCACACTGCATACTGCTAAGGTAGTAGTCTGCGTGCCGTATCCTTATCTTGCTCAAGCGCAAGCCATGCTGCAAAACAGTGCTATTGCTTGGGGTGCACAAAACCTTAGTAAAGATGCCGTGGGCCCATATACTGGTGAAGTCAGTGCCGCCATGCTCAAAGATTTTGGTGCCAGCTACGTCATTATTGGTCATTCAGAACGGGCCACGGCTTATTGTGAATCCGATGAAAATATCGCTACCAAATTCATGCAAGCCCAAGCCCATGGTCTCATCCCCATACTGTGTGTGGGTGAAACCTTAATTGAGCGTGAAGCGGGCGTTATGCAAATGGTGGTGGCCAAGCAATTGGACACCATTATTAAGTTACATGGTGCCTCGGTGTTTGCCAATGCGGTGGTTTCTTATGAGCCGATTTGGGCCATAGGTACGGGTCTTGCTGCCAGCGCTGAGCAAGCGCAAAGCATGCACGAGTTTATTCGTGGCAAGGTGGCCGCACTGGATGCATCGGCCGCTGCCAGCCTCAAAATCCTCTACGGAGGCAGCGTAAACCCTCAAAATGCGGTACAATTGCTGGCTATGCAGGATATAGACGGTGGTCTTATCGGTAAGTGTTCGTTAAACGCGCAAGAATTTGAGAAAATATGCCTAGCAGCCGCATAACAGCGGACTTAGCGTAAATGGCATGGGGTTAAAAAAATGGAAAAATTAGTATTGGTGATACACGTAATCGCTGCACTGGGCGTGATTGTTTTAGTCTTGTTGCAACATGGCAAAGGGGCTGATATGGGCGCTTCTTTTGGCAGTGGCACGTCGGGCAGTTTGTTTGGTGTGTCGGGTTCAGCTAACTTTATGAGTCGTGCGACCGCTATTTTTGTGATGATTTTTTTCGCAACCAGCTTATCGCTCGCTTATATGGCTAGTCATAAAGAAGGCGGTGGCAGTGTCGTGAAGGCTAACGCGGCTAAGGTGTTGCCTGCTGCCCCTGTGGCTGCCGATCCCAATGCAAGCAATGCATCCCCAGCGGAGCCAAAAGTCATACCGAAATAAAGTACTTGCGCGCATGCTTGCATGCGGCTTTGGTTAAATAAAAAAATGCCGGTTATACCGGCATTTTTTATTGGGTGCGTTTAGCGTACGTCTAGGCTTGTTATTGATTGAAGTCTTGTTATTGATTGAATTAACTGCGTGATTATTTTAAAAAATTACCAAGCCCGTCAATTTTACCTAGTGCTAATTCATGTAGCGCTTGTAAGCTTCAATCCAGTTTTCTGCCATCGCTTGCCTGGCTTCGTCTAGCGGTACCTTTCCTTCGCACACCAAACGGTATATTTTGAATTCCAAACGGTCTTTTTTCTCGGCATTCCACTCACTAAGCCGTGGTTGCGGCCATAGGTTTTTTGGGTGATCCGGGCTGCCGCCTATGCTAAGTGGTATCAAATGGTCTTCCTCGTAGTGCTGAGGGTTGGCGTCGGCATAACCGTATTCGGCCAACTGCCTTTTCTTAAGTTTGTTTGTGTAGTAACTGGGTGGGCGTATGGATTTGCTGTAACCCTTGACGCACACGGTGCTATGGATGTTTTCTTGAGTTACCTCAGGGTTGATGTAGCCTGTTGTTAATCGGTTGTCTGGGAGGTCGCCAGCGCTAGCCAATTGTGCGCCAAGCGCCATGGCTAATGCCAACATTAGTTGTTTGGTGGTATGCATAGGGTGGGATGTAAAGAAAAGGGGGTGACAATAACAAAAAGGGAGCGCTGGGCTCCCTTTTGTTAGAAATGCAGGCTTAGCTAATTAATTAACTGCATCTTTCAATGTTTTACCAGCTGAGAAGCCAGGAGCTTTACGAGCAGCGATTTTCAATTCAGCACCAGTACGTGGGTTGCGGCCTACGCGAGCAGCACGTTTAGATACTTTAAATGTACCAAAACCAACTAAAGTAACTGTGTCACCTTTTTTAAGTGCAGCAGTGATTGCAGAAGTTGTAGCATCAATAGCGCGACCAGCATCAGCTTTTGTTAAGCCAGCACTTGCGGCAATTGCATCAATCAATTCAGATTTGTTCATTTTTTTATTCCCTTAAGTTAAATGGTTTTGAAAAGCATGCCTACTTTGTCTGAATTTTTCATACGCGTCAATGATATCAACGAGTATTCATGCATTAAAATTGATTTTTTCGGTCGTTATTACTGAATTTAATATCAAGATGATAGTTTTTATGAATGGCTTTCCTACATTGCTCATAATTTAAGCATTTTTAATACCAAGTTAAATTTATCGACCTAATTTATATTGGGTAGGGCAGTAGGCTCTAGTTACTTCCTTTGAGCGTAGGCTGAGGTGTTTAATGGACTTCGTTTTTACTCGTTTTCGCCATAATTTATAACTGCTGAATTTTAAATTAGCGCGCATTATTTTCATCAATGCGCTTTCATCTAAATTATAGTTGCTCAATATGGCTTCAAACGGGGTCCTATCTTCCCATGCCATTTCTATGATCCTTGATAGGTCGTGTTCAATCAAATTCTTATGCTCATCTGGATTATCTGTTTTTTTCATTTTTATCTCATGCTTTTTTACTACATCTAGGAAGCGTATTTCTGCATTTAAGTTCCTTGGACTTTGGCTAACTGCTTAAT
>CAJBBQ010000128.1 GCA_903951385.1 uncultured Pseudomonadota bacterium | reverse complement strand
TGATAAAAATATCTTGATTGCCTACTTGGCCCATCACTGCCTTATACATGGCATCACTACTGCTGGCCTTAATGGTGTTAACCGAATCGGGCGCATTCAGTGCGCTGGCACCGCTTACCAAGGTCACGATGGCCCCCATGTCCGCCGCTGCTTGGGCGATCGCGTAGCCCATTTTGCCGCTGCTTAAATTGGTGATGGCGCGCACCGGGTCTATCATTTCCAAAGTCGCCCCCGCAGTAATGAGCATGCGTTTGCCGGCCAATAGTTTGGGGGTAAAGTGCGCGTTTACTAACCTGAGCAAGGCCTCTGCTTCTAGCATGCGGCCCAAGCCAGTTTCACCGCAGGCTTGCACGCCACTGTCGGGTCCGAGCAGGCTGATGCCGTCGGCTTGCAGTTGTGCCACGTTGCGTTGGGTAGCTGGGTTTTCCCACATTTGCTTATTCATGGCCGGCGCAACCAGCAGCGGGCAATCCCTAGCTAAACACAAAGTGGAGAGTAAATCGTCGGCTCGGCCTTGCACCAATTTAGCTAAAAAATCGGCGCTAGCGGGCGCGACTAATATGGCGTCGGCCTGACGCGATAGCTCAATATGCGGCATGCCATTGCTGATGCTGCTGTCCCACATGTCTATGTATACCGGCTTGCCAGATAGCGCTTGCATGGTCACCGGCGTAATGAATTGGCAGGCGGCTTGCGTCATCACCACTTGCACATCGATGTTGGCTTTAACCAATAAGCGCACCAATTCGGCCGCTTTGTAAGCGGCGATGCCACCGGTGATGCCCAGCACTAAAGACTTGTTTTTTATTGGATTATTTTTTTGCATAGGGGTGGAAAAATAAGTTTACTATCTAGCTAATGTGTTCATTTTAATACGAAAATCGTCGCTAAAGCATGAATCCCTCAGCCGACACAGCAAAAAGGACAAAATCATGGCAATTACCGATTGGCCTCTGGCAGAACGTCCGCGTGAAAAATTATTGGCGCAAGGGGTCAGCGCGCTGTCGGATGCCGAATTGCTCGCGGTGTTTTTAAGGGTAGGCGTGAGTGGTAAAAGTGCGGTGGATTTGGGTCGGGATTTATTGCAACGCTTTGGCAGTTTGACCGGGATTTTTTCCGCAAGCCAAGCTGAATTGTCGCAAGTGCGTGGCATGGGCCTGAGCAAATACGTGCAGCTGCAAGCCATCTTTGAAATGAGTCGGCGCGCGCTAAAAGAAAGCATGCAAGGGCAAGATGCCTTGAGTTCGCCGCAACACGTGCGCGATTTCCTGTGTTTAAAATTAGCCAGCTTGCCTTACGAAGTGTTCATGGTGCTGTTTTTGGATGCGCAAAATAAGCTGATCAGTGCCGACGAGTTGTTTAGGGGCAGCTTAACGCAAACCAGTGTGTACCCACGCGAAGTGGTCAAGCATGCGCTGCAGCACAATGCCGCCAGCGTAATCTTGGCACACAATCACCCCTCCGGTTTGGCCCAACAAAGTCAGGCCGATGAGCTCATTACCCAGCAATTAAAACAGGCGCTAGCCCTAATAGACGTGCGGGTGCTAGACCATTTTATCGTGGCTGGAAATGCAACTTTTTCATTCGCTGAGCGTGGTTTGTTGTAAACTAAAACCATGGGGAATATAGTGGTTTTAAATAACACGCTGTGGCTAAATTTGGCCGTTGCATTAGGCATAGGTTTGTTGGTGGGGGCCGAGCGTGAGCGTAGCAAGGGCGTGGATCCAGACCGCTCATTAGCGGGCATACGCACGTTTGCTATCGTGTCTTTGCTGGGTGCCGTGAGCGCAGTGGTGAGCTTTTGGTTGCTGAT
>CAJBBQ010000127.1 GCA_903951385.1 uncultured Pseudomonadota bacterium | reverse complement strand
TGCTTTATCATATATGGCTATTCCAAAACGCAATAATCGGGACTAAAAATGTTAATTAAAGACAGTGAAGTAGTAGACCTTAATACGCCAACCGGCGAAATGCGCGCGCACATTTTCCGCCCCGCCGCCCCGGGCAACTACCCTGGCATTTTAATGTTTTCAGAAATCTTTCAGGTCACCGCACCAATACGTCGTACTGCCGCCATGCTAGCTGGCCATGGCTTTATAGTGGCCTGCCCCGAGATCTACCATGAATTAGAACCGGCAGGCACGGTTCTTTCTTACGACGAAGAAGGCACCACCCGCGGTAACGCACATAAAATCACCAAGGAAGTGCACGCCTACGATAGCGATGCGCGCGCCGTCCTCGATTACCTAAAATCACGTGATGATTGCACCGGTCGATTGGGCGTCATGGGCATATGCGTTGGTGGTCACTTGGCCTTCCGTGCCGCCATGAACCCAGACGTGCTTGCTGCCGTATGCTTCTACGCCACCGACATCCACAAACACGCCTTAGGTCTAGGTAAAAATGACAACTCATTGGAGCGCGCCGGCGAAATCAAAGGCGAGTTGCTACACATTTGGGGCCGTCAAGACCCGCACGTGCCATTAGAAGGTCGCAACATGGTTAAAGCCCGCTTGGATGAAGTCGGCACCCGTTATACCTGGCATGAATTTAACGGCCAACATGCTTTTATGCGCGATGAAGGCCACCGCTACGACCCTGCCCTATCCCGTTTAAGCTGGGATTTATTGCTTGAATTGTTCCATCGCCGCCTAGGTTGGGGTGATTTGGACACGGACACCGACGGTGCCCCAGCAGAAAGCCGCCATTAATAGCGACTGCACTCGCCTAGGACTGGCCATGCCAGCTACTAGGCGTAAATAAAAACGTTGTTTGATCGCTCGTGCTAACGAGCCATTAAAGTCTATAGCTAACTTAAGGTTTACCATGGTAAAAAAAATCGATCCTTGCACGCTGGTCCTATTTGGCGCGAGCGGCAACCTTTCCCGCGTCAAATTAATGCCAGGCTTATTTCGCCTAGATGCAGCAGGACGCCTGCCAGAACACATGGCTATCCTGTCTGTCGGTCGCGGTGACGTTACGCGAGAAGCCTGGCAGGCTGACATCAAAAAGATGTTGGACACCAAATTTAAAGACGGTTACGACAAAGCGGTATTTGACCGTTTTATTGCACGCAACCATTACCATGCCAATCCGCCTAGCGATGCCGACGCCTTCAAAAAAATGAAAGCGACCTTAAGTAACGAGCAAGTTTTCCCACAAAACCTTGCCTACTTTTTATCGGTGCGCCCTACCGATTTCGCGCCCATCGTCGAGCAGTTGTCCGGGGTCGGTTTACTCGATGAAAGCCAATACTGGCGTCGCGTATTGATAGAAAAACCGTTTGGCACCAACCTGCCTTCTGCGCAGGCTTTGCAGGCATCCATCACCAAGCATTTAAAAGAAAGTCAAATCTACCGCATAGACCATTACCTAGGTAAATCGGCACTGCAAAACATCATGCTAACCCGCTTTGCCAACACCATGTTTGAACCGTTGTGGAACAATCAATACATAGACCATGTGCAAATCACCAACAATGAAATTTTAGGCGTGGGCGACCGCACGGAGTTTTATAATAACACCGGCGCCCTGCGTGACATGGTGCAGAGCCATTTGCTGCAAACCTTAGCCTTGGTGGCGATGGAAAAGCCACAGGACTTATCACCCGAAAGCATACGTGCCGAGAAAATTAAATTATTGCAAACCATACGCCCGCTGCCCATTAAGGACCTAGCCAAGCACGCTTTCCGAGCCCAGTATTCAGCAGGACGCGTTTGCGTCGGCGATGGCCATGGGGAAAACGTGGCCGGCTATTTGGACGAGTTGGCAAAAGAAGGCGTGTCAGCCAGCGTTACCGAGACCTATGCGGCATTGAAACTGTTTATCGACAACCCGCGCTGGCAAGGTGTGCCGTTTTATGTGCGCACTGCTAAACGCATGCACGAAGGCAACACGGCGGTCTCCATCCGCTTTAAAAAAGCCCCCATGCAATTGGTTGAGGGCCAGCATCAAAACTGGCTAACCTTGAACATCCAACCACGCGAATGCATCAAGATGGAAATTGAATCGAAGATTCCAGGCTTAGACATTGCCACCCGCACCTTGAGCATAGATGCACCGCAACGTCAGAGCGGCGATGAGAGCATAGACTCCTACGAATCCTTATTGCTCAATCTGATGGAAGGCGATCCATCGTTATACCTACACATCAGCGAAGTGGAAGCCCAGTGGCGTTTAATCGACCCCATCGTTAAAGCTTGGGCCGAAGACCAATCTGCCGTGCACCAATACCCTGCTGGCAGCCGTGATCCAGAGCAGTCTGCTGTCATTTTTGAATCCACCGATCAATTCTGGCGTTACAGCATAGAATTAGGCGGCGATAAGCACTAAAAAAGTGTAACGTCGCGCCAATTTATTGCTATTATTTGCACTTACTAAAGTCGGGCAAAAAGCGGAGTTAGTTACTCCGCTTTTTTATCTTCTAACCTACAAAAAAAGCACCCACTATGAGCATAAAATCAGATAAATGGATACGCCGCATGGCTGAACAACACGGCATGATAGAGCCGTTTGAGCCTAAACAAGTGAAGCAGAATGCACAAGGCGAACGCTTGGTGTCATACGGCACCTCAAGTTACGGTTACGACATTAGATGCAGTAAAGAATTTAAGCTGTTCACCAACATCAACAGCACCATCGTCGATCCGAAGAATTTCGACCCCAACTCCTTCGTTGAAGTGAATGCCGATTACTGCATTATTCCACCCAACTCATTTGCCCTAGCCCGCACAGTGGAGTACTTTAGAATTCCTCGCAATGTACTAACCATTTGCCTAGGCAAATCGACTTACGCACGCTGCGGCATCATCGTCAACGTGACGCCATTTGAACCAGAATGGGAAGGTTACGTTACCTTGGAGTTCAGTAACACCACGCCGCTACCCGCAAAAATATACGCCAACGAAGGTTGTGCCCAAGTGCTGTTTTTTGAAGCCGATGCCGACGACGTTTGCGAAACCAGCTACAAAGACCGTGGCGGAAAATACCAAGGTCAAGTCGGCGTCACCTTACCCAAGATTTAATTTTAGGAAATTCCATCCATGAAGTTTCGCTTTCCTATCGTCATCATAGACGAAGATTTCCGCTCAGAAAATTCCTCAGGTTTAGGCATACGCATGCTAGCCAAGGCGATAGAAGCCGAGGGCTTTGAGGTGCTAGGCGTCACCAGTTACGGCGACCTAACCTCGTTTGCGCAACAACAAAGTAGGGCCTCAGCGTTCATCTTGTCCATAGACGATAATGAATTCGTGGAAGAAAACCGCGATGCATTGGATAACTTGCGTAGCTTCGTTGATGAAATACGTTACCGCAACGAAGAAATTCCTATCTTTTTGCACGGGGAAACGCGCACTTCACGGCACATACCCAATGAAATATTACGCGAGCTCAATGGCTTCATCCACATGTATGAAGACACGCCGGAGTTTGTTGCCCGCTACATATTGCGCGAGGCACGCACCTATTTAGACAGCTTGCCGCCACCGTTCTTTAAAGCGCTAACCGAGTACGCGGCCGATGGCTCCTATTCCTGGCACTGCCCTGGCCACTCAGGTGGCGTGGCTTTTCTAAAATCACCGGTAGGGCAAATGTTTCACCAATTCTTTGGTGAAAACATGCTGCGCGCCGACGTCTGCAACGCGGTCGATGAACTCGGTCAATTACTGGACCACACCGGCCCAGTTGCTGCCTCCGAACGCAATGCCGCTCGCATTTACAATTGCGACCACCTGTATTTTGTCACCAACGGCACCTCCACCTCCAACAAAATGGTCTGGAACAGCACGGTAGCGCCGGGTGACGTCGTCGTCGTCGATCGAAATTGCCATAAATCCATATTGCACGCCATCATCATGACCGGTGCGGTGCCGGTATTCTTGATGCCAACGCGCAACCATTTCGGCATCATAGGCCCGATACCGAAGAGCGAATTTGCTTGGGAAAACATCAAAAAGAAAATCGATATCAATCCCTTTATTACCGACAAAAAAGCCAAACCGCGTGTGTTGACCATCACGCAATCGACATACGATGGCGTGCTGTATAACGTAGAAGAAATAAAAGAAATGCTGGACGGCAAGATCGATACCTTGCATTTTGATGAAGCCTGGTTACCGCATGCCACATTCCATGATTTCTACGGCGATTACCATGCCATAGGCGAAGGCCGACCACGTTGCAAAGAGAGCATGGTGTTCTCCACCCAATCCACCCATAAACTGCTAGCGGGCTTAAGCCAAGCCAGTCAAATATTGGTGCAAGATGCAGAAAACAACAAACTGGATCGCGACATTTTCAATGAAGCCTACTTAATGCACACCTCGACTAGCCCGCAATACTCCATCGTCGCCAGCATAGACGTGGCCGCGGCCATGATGGAAGCGCCAGGCGGAACGGCCTTGGTTGAAGAAAGCTTAATGGAAGCCTTAGACTTCCGCCGCGCCATGCGCAAGGTGGACGAAGAATGGGGTGCCGACTGGTGGTTTAAAGTATGGGGGCCGGACGATTTATCCGAAGAAGGCTTAGAAGAGCGCGATGCTTGGATGCTTAAAGCCAATGAAGCCTGGCATGACTTTGGTGATTTAGCCGAAGGCTTTAATATGCTGGATCCGATCAAAGCCACCATCATCACGCCTGGCCTGGACATCAAAGGTAATTTTTCCGACAAATTCGGTATACCGGCCGCTATTGTCACTAAATACTTAGCTGAACACGGCGTCATCGTTGAAAAAACCGGCTTGTATTCTTTCTTCATCATGTTCACCATAGGCATCACCAAAGGCCGTTGGAATACCATGGTGGCCGCCTTGCAACAATTTAAAGACGACTACGATAAGAATCAACCGCTATGGAAAGTCCTGCCGGAATTCATCCAAAAGCAACCTAGGTACGAAAAAGTCGGCCTACGGGATTTGTGTGAGCAAATTCACGCCGTCTACAAAGCCAATGACGTGGCGCACTTAACCACCGAAATGTATTTGTCCAACATGGTGCCGGCCATGAAACCAGCCGACGCCTTTGCCAAAATGGCCCATAGAGAAATTGACCGTGTGGCCATAGACGACTTAGAGGGAAGAATTACCGCGGTCTTGCTCACGCCCTATCCACCGGGCATCCCCTTGCTTATACCAGGCGAACAATTTAACAAGGTGATCGTTGATTACTTGAAGTTTGCCCGCGAGTTTAATGAGAAGTTCCCCGGCTTTGAGACAGACAACCACGGCTTGGTCAAACAAGTGGTGGATGG
>CAJBBQ010000126.1 GCA_903951385.1 uncultured Pseudomonadota bacterium | reverse complement strand
CGTTGCCGGCATGGCCAAAATTGACGTTAGCGATTTGGTATTGGGCGGCTAATTTCTCTAAGCCCGTTAGCAGTTCCGGTAAATGCGATACCGGCACGGCAATGTCTTCATTGATTTTCTTAGGGGCGATGTCTTTGAGTAAAGGCGACAGTGCTTTACGAGCGGCCCATAAGGCTTTGGTGTCTTGCGCGACCTTGGCTTCTATTAAGCCATCAACCTGACACGCTGCGAGTATGGCTAGCGTGGCTTCATGAATTTCTTGCTCGGCCCCGTCCACTTCTATCATCAAGTAAGCACGGGCATTGTCAGGCAATAGATTTTTATGGCGGCCACGAATCAGCGTTAGCGCCCCGTTATCTAAAAACTCCAAGGCACTCGGGGTATAAGGCTGGGCCATGATGGCGGCGATCGCTTTGGCACAACTGTAGGTGTCGGCAAATTCAGCGGTGATGCCGCCCGTGTGTTTAGGCAAGGGTGTCAGTTTTAGCGTGGCTTCAACGATGACTGCCAGCGTGCCTTCGGAGCCGACTAACAAGCGGGTTAAATCGTAACCAACTACGCCTTTACTGGTGTAACAGCCGGTTTTAATGATGTCGCCATTGCCGGTCACTGCTTTTAAACCCAATACGTGGTCACGCGCCACGCCGTATTTAACCGCATGCGGCCCGGCTGCACAGGTGGCTAAATTGCCGCCCACGCTGCAATAGGCCGCACTGGACGGATCAGGTGGCCAAAAGAAGCCCACGTCTTTAATGGCATCTTGCAACTCTTGGTTGAGCACGCCTGGCTCGACGATGGCCATGCGGTTATCTGGATCGACGCTGAGAATGCGGTTCATGCGCTCTAAAGACAGCGCAACGCCACCGACTTCTGGCACGCTGCCGCCGGCGGTGCCTGTGCCGCGCCCGCGTGGCACCATGGGGACGTTCTCGGTATTGCACAGCCTAATGACGGCTTGCACTTCTTCTGCATTGATAGGGAAAGCCACCGCCAATGGCGAGTGGAAAATGCGGGAATTGTCGTAGGCGTAAGCGTAACAATCCACCGGGTCGGTGTAGAGCCTGTCTTTAGGTAATAATTGGGCTAATTTGGCTAAGAAATCGGTGGCGGCCATTAAACAAGCTTATCTTTTTTTGATGTAGAGGTCGGTAATGGTACCCTCTTTCATCTCAGCCGCGAAGCAGACTGTTTCAGACAAGGTTGGATGCGGGTGTATGGTTAGGCCCAGATCATGCGCATCGGCACCCATTTCTATGGCCAGAACGGTTTCGGCTAGCAATTCACCAGCATTCACACCAACGATACCGGCACCGATTAAGCGGTGGCTGGTTTTATCAAATATCAATTTGGTGGTGCCTTCCGTGCGGCCAACAGAAAGTGCACGGCCGCTGGCAGCCCATGGGAACGAGGCTTTTTCGTAATCTATTCCCTGCGCTTTGGCTTCAGTCTCGGTCACGCCTGCCCAAGCAATTTCTGGGTCGGTGTAAGCCACCGATGGTATGGTCATGGCTTGGAATTGCACTTTGTGGCCGGCAATCACTTCAGCCGCCACTTTGCCTTCGTGCGTGGCTTTGTGTGCCAACATAGGCTGACCAACGATGTCGCCTATGGCAAAAATATGCGGCACGTTGGTGCGCATTTGTTTGTCCACTGGGATAAAGCCCCAGTCATTAATGTTGACGCCGGCCAATTCGGCGCCGATGTTTTTGCCGTTAGGCTTGCGGCCGATAGAGACCAACACGCGATCGTATACTTGCACGTCCTTGGGTGCGGCTTCGCCTTCGAAACTCACGTGTATGCCGTCGGCTTTAGCATCCATGCTCACGACTTTAGTCGATAGCATGATGCTCTCGAAGCGCTTCTCCATGCGTTTTTGCAAGGGGCGCACAAGATCACGGTCGCAACCTTGCACCAAGCCGTCGGTGAATTCCACCACACTGACTTTAGAGCCTAGGGCATCGTACACCGTGCCCATTTCCAAACCGATGATGCCACCGCCTATTACCAACAAACGTTTGGG
>CAJBBQ010000125.1 GCA_903951385.1 uncultured Pseudomonadota bacterium | reverse complement strand
ATCATTCCGTCCGCAAAAGAAATCATCCTCTGCTATGGGCCAACAAGCTCAGAAGAGGTGAGCGCTGGAAGAGAAAAGCTAAAATCAACTTATCCGTTTAAAAATGTAAGATTCTTAGATGTCCCTGAATCTGACGTATACGATAAGGCGAGCTTCAAAAATAGAAGAATGCTACGCGAAGGTATTTCTGTTAGAAAAAACAGCCTAGCGTATGCGGCTAGATTTGATACTTTGGTGGCGAAATTAAGGTTGGAGCTAGAGCCTGGGGATGTCATCTTCACCCACAACCCATGGGGCGAATACGGCCACCCAGAACACGTCCAGGTTTATAGAGCTGTTCATAGCCTAAAGGCCGAATTCAATCTGAAAATCTTTGTTGATGGTTATGTTAGCGATAAGACATATGGATTTATGTCCAAGCATTACTCACTGCTCAGTCCTCAATCTTTTTTGGGCTACCCAAATAATGACTTAGGCCAAAAAGTTATGGAGGTATACCTTAGGAGTAATTGCTGGACTTGGCGCAAAGACTATCGATGGCCGTCAACAGAGGTATTTTATAAGTTAGCAGATGACAATGAGGCAACTTTTGCTATGCCCAATAATTCGTCCTATCCCCCGCTTAATATGTTAACTAGAAAATTTACGCATGGGCCGTTTAAATCTTTTCTCTCTCACGGGCTATGGCTATTAAAGTCAACGGTACTTAAGAAATTTTAATTTTTAATCACCTAAAAATCATTTTTTGGGTGTTACTAGCGCTCTGCTTGGGATGAGCCCGCCACTGACAACCACCACTTTTTTGTCTTTTTTCGGTTTTTTGACTTCTTTGTTGCTGCGCTCTTGTCCTTTGGCCATCTCTATACTCCTTGGTGATTAGGTAAAACTGTTGATCTGGCCATCATAGGCTGATGGCTGAATATAGGTGGTTTATTTATTCTAGGTGCAGTGCTAGGGCAAAATTGTTATGATGGTTTTGAATTAATTAAGGTGGTATTTAATGAACAGTTTCAGTGAAATTTCAGCCGATGCGTTGCACACCATGATGGCCGATAAAAGTTTGCTTTTAGTCGATGTGCGCAATATAGACGAAGTGGTGCGCGGCATGCTTGCTAACGCCGTACACATTCCTTTGGCCATGTTGCCCGCGCAATTTGCCAGCTTGCCTAAAGCCGACACCACCGTTTTCTATTGCCATAGCGGCGTGCGTTCAGCCCATGCCGCCGCCTACGCGGCGGAGTTGGGTAGCAAAAATGTTTACAATTTAACCGGCGGGATTTTGGCTTGGGGCAGAGCCGGCTTGCCTTTTGTAGACTACCAAGCAGTTAAAAACAAATGATGGAGTTTGCTAAAGAAGTCGATGCCAGAGGGCTGAACTGCCCCCTGCCCATCTTGCGCTGCAAAAAAGGCTTGAGTGAAATTGAAGCGACTCAGGTGTTAAAAGTGATGGCGACGGACAAGGGCGCGGTCAAAGACTTCAATGCGTTTTGTCAGCAAACCGGCCACGAGCTTTTGCACCTAGACACGGTGGATGGCGTGTTTACCTTTTACATAAAAAAACGCAGTAGTTAAATCCAATCCGCTACTTCAATTTAGCCAATTGGCTAAGCAGTTTTTCTAAGTTCGCACCAAACTCCGCCACCCGGGCTTTTTCTTGTGCCACCACTTCGGCGGGCGCTCTGGCGACAAAGCTTTCATTGTTTAATTTGGCGTTGGCTTTATTGATTTCCGCTTCCAATCTAGCCACTTCTTTGCCTAAGCGTTCTTTCTCGGCAGCGACGTCGATTTCCACTTTCAACATCAGTTTGAAATCGTCCACCAACATCACTGGAGCGTCGGCTTCCGGTAAGTCGGCCACGATGCTGACTTCTTCTAACTTGGCCAAGGCTTTTAAATACGGGGCGTAAGCCGTTAATTTTTCTGCATTGCCAGATGCCACCAGCGGCACGCGTGCAGCCGGTGAGATACTCATTTCACCGCGCAAACTGCGGCAGGCATCGACCATTTGTTTGAGTTGTGCCACCCACGCTTCGGATTGCTCATCGAGCTTGTCGGCTTGCGCTTTAGGGTAAGCTTCCAACATGATGCTGGCGCCGTGTTTTTCTGTCATGGGCGCGATGGTTTGCCAAATCTCTTCGGTGATAAATGGCATGATGGGGTGCGCCAAACGCAACACGGTTTCCAGCACGCGCAATAGGGTACGTCTCGTAGCCCGTTGTTCCGCCTCACTGCCTTGTTGAATCTGCACTTTGGCTAATTCTAAATACCAATCGCAGTACTCATCCCAAACGAATTCGTAGATGGCTTTAGCCGCCAAGTCAAAGCGGTAATCTTCAAAGGCGCGTTCCACTTCCGCTTCCGTGCGTTGCAAGATGCTGACTATCCAACGGTCGGCGGCAGAGAATTTACGACCACCCTCACCGCAAGTGGCGGCATCAAACCCGTTATCTTGGCCCTCGGTATTCATCAAGACAAAGCGCGTGGCATTCCATAATTTATTACAGAAATTGCGGTAGCCATCGCAGCGTTGCAAATCAAATTTAATGTCGCGGCCGGGTGAGGCTAAGGCGGCAAAAGTAAAGCGCAAGGCATCGGTGCCGTAAGCATTAATACCATTGGGGAATTCTTTGCGGGTGTGTTTTTCTATCTTGGGTGCATCTTTAGGATTCATCAAGCCGGTGGTGCGTTTCTTGATTAAGTCTTCCAAGCTGATGCCATCAATTAAATCGATGGGGTCCAACACGTTGCCCTTGGACTTACTCATCTTTTGGCCTTCGGCATCACGAATCAAACCGTGCACGTAGACGTGTTTAAATGGAATTTTGCCGGTGATGTGCTTGGTCATCATGACCATGCGCGCCACCCAGAAAAAGATGATGTCAAAGCCGGTCACCAAGACGCTAGAGGGCAGGTATTGTTGCAAGGCCTGATTGGCCGCGTCTTTTTCTGCATCGCCAGTCCAGTCTAGGGTAGAGAACGGCCATAAGGCAGACGAATACCAAGTATCCAATACATCGTTGTCACGGGTTAATTCCCCGCTGTAACCGTCTTTTTCTGCCAATCGTTTGGCGGTGGCTTCGTCCTGTGCCACGTAGACTTTGCCGGCATCGCTATACCAAGCAGGGATTTGATGGCCCCACCATAATTGGCGCGAAATACACCAATCTTGAATGTTGTTTAGCCATTGGTTATAGGTGTTGACCCAGTTTTCTGGGTAAAACTTAATTTCACCGCTGGCCACCACGTCCAAGGCTTTTTGCGTAATCGATTTGCCGTCGGCGGCCGGTTTGCTCATGGCCACAAACCATTGGTCAGTGAGCATGGGTTCAATCACCACGCCAGTGCGATCGCCGCGCGGCACTTTTAATTTGTGTTTATCGATTTTGACTAAATAGCCATGCGCTTCTAAATCCGCCACCACTTGTTTGCGGGCGGCAAAGCGCTCTAAACCTTGGTAAGCTTT
>CAJBBQ010000124.1 GCA_903951385.1 uncultured Pseudomonadota bacterium | reverse complement strand
GCCGTGTTTTTAGACCAAGTGGGGTTTTCGCAATTGGTCTTGGCCCGCGAGTTGGATTTGGCCACCGTGCAAAAAATCGCCGCGGCCACCACTTGCAACCTTGAATACTTTATACACGGTGCCTTGTGCGTGGCCTTTAGTGGCCAATGCTTTATCAGCCATGCGCACACCGGCCGCAGTGCCAACCGCGGTGAGTGCTCACAAGAGTGCCGCTTGCCATTCACTTTAGAAGACCAAGAAGGCCGCATCATAGGCAAAGACAAGCACTTTTTGTCCATGAAAGACAACGATCAAAGCGCCAATCTGCTGGCCTTAATCGATGCCGGTGTCAGCTCATTCAAAATAGAAGGGCGCTATAAAGATTTACCCTACGTCAAAAATGCCACCGCGCATTACCGTTTATTGCTGGATGCCATCCTGCACGACAGGCCGGAATTGGCAAAATCCTCGCACGGCAGCAGCCGTTTCACCTTTAGCCCGCAACCGGAAAAAACCTTTAACCGCAGCGCCACCGACTACTTTGCTAACGGTAGGCAAGCCGACATAGGCGCGTTTGATACGCCTAAGTTTTCCGGTGAAGCCTTAGGCAAAGTCAGCAAGGTGGGCACCGACTACTTTGAAGTGGACACCGAGGTCGAGCTGCACAACGGCGACGGCGTGTGCTTTTTTGATGTGCACAAAGAGCTGGTCGGTTTGCGCGTCAATAGCGTGCTTGGACGCAAACTCTACCCCAATGAAATGCCCGTGGACATACGCCGCGGCATGGCTGTCTTCCGTAACCGCGATCACGCTTTCATGCGCCTCTTAGAAAAAGACTCGGCCCAGCGCAAAATAGCCGTCACCTTGCGTTTGACCGATAGCGAGCAAGGTTTCGAGTTAAGCGTGACAGACGAAGCCGGTTTGGTTGGCACGGCCTTTTGTCAGGCCGACAAGCAATTGGCGGACAACCCCGCGCAAGCCCAGCAGAGCTTACGCGACAATTTAGCCAAATTAGGCAGCACCGATTTTGTCGCCAAATACACCGAGCTCGCCACCTCACAAGCTTGGTTTGTGCCAGCATCGCTGGTGAACGGTTTGCGCCGCGATGCCATAACGCAATTGCAGTTAGCGCGTGATGCGGCTTACCAACGCCCGCCACGCCGGCAGGCTAATGAGCCGCCAGCCATCTATCCGGAAGACACCTTGAGTTATTTGGCCAACGTCTATAACCAAAAAGCGCGGGCTTTTTACCAGAAGCACGGGGTGAAAATGATAGCGGCGGCGTACGAGGCCAACCAAGAATTAGACGAAGTGCCCTTGATGATCACCAAGCACTGCCTGCGTTTTAGTCACGGTTTGTGCCCCAAAGAAGCCAAGGGCGTCATTGGTGTGCAGGGCACGGTAACGGCCGAACCCATGACCTTAATCAGCGGTAAAGACCGCTACACCCTCAAGTTTGATTGCAAGCCGTGCGAGATGCACGTCATGGGCAAAATGCGCAAATCGGTGCTGCAATTAGCGCAGCCGCAAGCCGTGCATTTTATGCCTAGGCGGCCTTAGGCTTTTTTCACGAATTCCGATTTTAGTTTCATGGCACCTATGCCATCGATTTTGCAATCGATGTCGTGGTCGCCATCGACCAAGCGGATGTTTTTGACTTTGGTGCCCACTTTCACCACCAAGGACGAGCCTTTCACTTTCAAATCCTTAATCACCGTCACGCTGTCGCCGTCTTGCAGCACGTTGCCGTTGGCATCCTTGATCACTTTTTGCTCGTCGCCTTGATCGGCTGCGGCGGATTTAGGCCATTCGTGGGCACACTCTGGGCAAACATACTGGTCGCCGTCTTCGTAGGTGTATACGGATTGGCATTGTGGGCACTGCGGTAAATCGCTCATATTGGGCTACTCTCTTTTTTAATTAATAGTTTTTAACTAATGCAAAATCGGCTTGCTGGTGTCTACGCTGCTGGTTTGGACTGGGTTGGCCATAGTCAAATCACAGTTCGCTTCGCGGGTGGCCAATTGCAGCATGCTGGCCAAGGCTTGGATCAGTTCGCCGGTTAAGGCCATTTTCACGGATTGACCGGTGCTGCATTGCAATTCCATATAGGGCGGCAAGTTGCCGACTTTGACAGTCATGCAAGTGATGGCCAATAAAGGCGCATCGGAACGGGCTTTGCGGTCACTTTGGTAAGCCGATTGAAAATCCAATTGGACTATTTTTTTTTGCAGTTCGCCGTCGCGCACAAAGTGGTCCATGGCTTGGTCTTTATTTAAGCTGGCGTTACCGGTCGTGCTTGAAAGACCGCTGCCGCTGGGCAATAAAGCGCTGCCGGCTTGTTGCAAGGCAACCCAAATTTGCTTGGCGACGCGCCGACTGATCCACACCGCCACTTCAGTTTTGTCCGCTAGGCCGACCTTCAGCAACAAGCGGTCTTCTTGCTCATTAAAGCCCAGGTTGATTTGTTCTAT
>CAJBBQ010000123.1 GCA_903951385.1 uncultured Pseudomonadota bacterium | reverse complement strand
TTGCCAGCAAACTGGAAATCAGCCACCGATGCCATCATTGCATCTACAAACGAAAAAGCCGAAACAGTGGCCACACGTAAGGCCTCACAAAATGTAATTGGCGCTTTGGCTCCAATCTTGCCTGAATTCTTAGGCGGTTCAGCTGACTTAACCGGTTCAAACTTAACTTCATGTGGCAGCTTTGTGCACGTGGATGCTAAAAAACCTGGTAACTACATCTCTTACGGCGTACGTGAGTTTGGTATGTTTGCCATCATGAACGGCATGGCCTTACACGGTGGCCTAGTGCCATTCGGCGGTACCTTCCACATGTTCTCTGATTATGCAAAATCTGCCTTGCGCATGGCTGCATTGATGAAACAACGTTCTATCGCGGTATTGACCCACGACTCCATCGGTCAAGGCGAAGACGGTCCTACCCATCAACCTATCGAGAACACCGCAGGTTTACGCTTGATTCCTAACATGGACGTATGGCGTCCAGGTAGCTCAACCGAAACAGCCGTGGCATGGGTAGCTGCAGTTGAACGCAAAAACGGCCCAAGCAGCTTGGTATTAAGCCGTCAAAACGTGCCTGGTATGAAACACGAAGCCGCGCAATTCGACTTAATGCGTAAAGGCGCGTACGTCTTATCAGACGTATCAGGCAAAGCCGATGTGATCATTATTGCCAACGGTTCAGAATTAGAACTAGCGGTAAAAGCGGCAGCCGAATTGAATGCAGCGGGCACGAAAGTGCGTGTGGTTTCTATGCCATCAACCAATGTATTTGATCGCCAAGATAAAGCCTACAAAGACAGCGTGTTAACACCAGGCGTAAAACGCGTGGCGGTTGAAGCTGGCGTAACGGATTTCTGGCGCAAATACGTAGGTTTAGAAGGTGCTGTAGTGGGTATCGACACCTTTGGCGAATCAGCGCCAGGTGGCGTGTTACTAAAACACTTTGGCTTCACTGTTGAAAACGTTGTAGCGACTGTTAAATCAGTACTGTAATGTTAATCTGCGCCATCTTGAGTTCGAGTCGCTTAATCGCTCGAGCTTAAGATGCCGTCAAATAACTAACGGTTTAGTTCAAGGGCACCTCCAGTGGGGTGCCCTATTGTTTTATAAAGGCGCTTAACTTCATACCTTGGTATAGCTAAGCCCATCTTTCGAATAACGATAGGAATAATCATGGCAATTCGCGTAGCAATTAATGGTTTCGGTCGCATTGGGCGCATGGTGTTTCGTGCCGCCATCAAGGATTTTACTGACATAGAGGTTGTGGCCATCAACGATTTGTTAGAGCCGGACTATTTGGCCTACATGCTAAAACACGACTCGGTACACGGCCGCTTTAAAGGCGACGTGGCAGTGAGCGGCAACAACTTGGTGGTGAATGGCAAAACCATACGCTTAACAGCAGAAAAAGACCCCGCCAATTTGAAATGGAATGAAGTACAAGCCGACATCGTCATCGAGTGCACGGGCTTTTTCTTAACCCAAGAAAGCTGCCAAAAACACTTGGATGCAGGCGCGAAAAAAGTCGTGCAATCGGCCCCGGCCAAAGACGACACACCCATGTTTGTTTACGGCGTGAACCACAAAACTTACCAAGGCGAGGCCATCGTATCGGCCGCCTCTTGCACCACCAATGGCTTGGCACCGGTAGCAAAAGTGCTGAACGATGCCTTCGGCATTAAGCGTGGCTTAATGACCACCGTGCATGCGGCCACCGCCTCGCAAAAAACCGTGGACGGCCCATCTAATAAAGATTGGCGTGGTGGTCGTGGCATATTGGAAAACATCATTCCCTCTAGCACAGGCGCCGCCAAAGCCGTGGGCAAAGTGATTCCTAGCTTAAATAAAAAACTCACTGGCATGGCTTTTCGCGTGCCCACCTCAGACGTGTCAGTGGTCGATTTGACTTGCGAACTGATTAAAGAGACCAGCTACGAGGCCATCTGCCAGGCCATGAAAACCGCTTCCGAAGGCGAACTCAAAGGCGTATTGGGCTACACCGACGACAAAGTGGTGTCCACCGATTTCCGCGGTGAAACCTGCCCATCGGTATTCGATGCCGAAGCCGG
>CAJBBQ010000122.1 GCA_903951385.1 uncultured Pseudomonadota bacterium | reverse complement strand
TGCTATATTAACGATGACTTCCCTATGACCGCTCCTTACTCTTCCTTAAAATTACTAAACCGAGATGCCAGCATATTGGCATTCAATCAACGCGTGCTAAGTCTCGCGCAAAATGTGGATTACCCGCTATTAGAGCGCTTGCGCTTCTTGTGCATTGTGTCGTCAAATCTGGATGAATTCTTTGAAGTGAGGGTGGCACCGCACGTCGATGCCATGAGAGCTAACGAGCAGCACGGTGACATTAATGTGCACAGTTTTCAAGCCATCTCCAATGCAGCGCACGCATTAGTCGAACAGCAGTACCAAATTTTTAATAACGAACTCATGCCCGCTTTGGCTGATCAAGGCGTGCATTTGGTCTCGCATGGCGATCGCACTGCCGAGCAACGACGTTGGGTCTCCCGTTATTTCGAGTCCTCAGTCAGGCCGTTATTGGTGCCGGTGGCGTTAGACCCATCGCACCCATTCCCCTTGGTGGCTAACAAGGCCTTGAATTTCATCGTGTTACTGGGCGGCGACGATGCCTTTGGTCGCAGCAATAACATTGCCATAGTTAAAGTGCCTAGGGTCTTGCCGCGCTTAATTAAATTACCCAAAACCCTAAGTGATAAACAACAAAAATTCGTTTCCTTATCCAGCGTGATACGCGCCCATTTGCCTAGTTTGTTTACTGGCAGAGACGTGCTCAATTTTTCACAATTTAGGGTGACACGCCATTCCGATTTGGCCGTGGACGAGGACGATGTTAAAAACCTGCGCACTGCGCTGCGTAAAGGCCTGGCCCACCGTAATTTTGGCGAAGCCGTGAGGTTGGAGGTGTCGCACGGTTGCGACGAAAAGCTGGCTAAATTGCTATTGCAACAATTCGATTTGCCTAAAGAATCCATGTACCGCGTCAATGGCCTGGTTAATTTGGCTAGGCTGATGCAGTTGGCCGATTTGGCCGAAGGCAATCATCTAAAATTCAAACCATTCGAACCGGCGCTAAGCCAACAATTACAGGGCAATCAGTCATTCTTTACGCGTCTTAAGCAAGGCGACGTGCTCATCCATCAGCCTTATGAAAGTTTTGAGTCGGTGATTGATTTCTTGCGTGAAGCAGTCAACGATCCGGATGTGTTGTCCATACAGCAAACCATTTACCGCACCGGCTCCGACCCGCGCATGCTCAAGTTGTTGCAAGAGGCGGTGCGCCGTGGCAAAGAAGTGATGGCCGTGGTTGAGCTTAAAGCGCGTTTTGACGAAGAAGCCAACATTAACTGGGCGGAAGATCTGGAGTCAGTAGGGGCGCAAGTGGTGTACGGTGTGGTCGGCTTGAAAACCCATGCCAAAATGCTCTTGGTGATGCGCCGTGAAGGCGAGGGTTTGAAATACTACGGCCACGTGTCCACGGGTAACTACAACCCTAGAACCGCGCGTTTGTATACCGACGTCAGCATGTTGACGGCAGACCCGCTGATTACGCATGATATGGAGCATTTATTTAGGCACATTGCCAGCCAAATTAAATTGCCGCGCTTGAAAAAGTTATTGGTGGCGCCGTTTAATTTGCATAGGCAAATGCTGGCTAAAATTAAAACTGCCGAAACCGCGGCCAAGGCCGGCAAGCCGGCACGCATTATATTAAAAATGAATGCCTTGACCGATGAAGCCTTGGTTTTGGCCTTGGTTAAAGCCGGTCGGGCTGGCGTGGAAGTGGATTTGATACTGCGCGGCGCCTGCATACTGCCCGTCGATGCGCCAGGCTTGGATGGACGCGTGCGGGTTCGCTCCATCATAGGTAGATTGCTTGAGCATTCTAGGGTGTTTTATTTCAATATTGATAGCGTGGAAAACATGTGGCTAGCCAGTGCCGATTGGATGAACCGCAACATGATGCGCCGCATAGAAATCGCTTGGCCAATTGATAACGCAGCAAACCGTGCGCGCATCTTGCGCGAGTGTTGCCAAATGAGTTTGGATGACAATCAAGATGCCTGGGTACTGACGGCGGATGGCAGCTACGTGTTAGCCGGTGCTAAAACTAAAGGTGTCACGGCAGCGCCAGCCTTCAGTGTGCAACAACACCTTATCCAGCAATACACTGGCTGATAGCTGACAGCATGGCTAATTTAATTCTGTGGCGTCATGCAGACGCTGAAGACGACAGTGCCAGCGGTTTGGATGCCGACAGGGCACTTTCCAAGCAAGGTCGCAAGGATGCGCGGCGCATGGCGGATTGGTTAGACCAGTTCCTGCCGCAAAATACCACCATATTGTCTAGCCCAGCCAAGCGTTGCCTAGAAACGGTAGCCGCACTGCCGCAACTCAATCCGAACAAAACCAAGCGCCAAGTCCAGGTAGTGGATTACCTATCGATTGATAACACGGTGGCCGACATGCTGCCGCATCTGCTCAATGACAACCATCAGCAAACGATATTGGTGGTGGGTCATCAGCCCAATTTGGGCCTATTAATCAGCCATTTATTGGCCATGCCTAATGCCTGTGTGGTGAAGAAGGGCGCGATTTGGTGGTTGCGCCAGCGGCCTATTAGCCAAGAAAATGGGCCGGCC
>CAJBBQ010000121.1 GCA_903951385.1 uncultured Pseudomonadota bacterium | reverse complement strand
TGCTCTAGGGCCAAAAAACCGGCGGCATCAAAATCAAAACCGCGTTTTTTTAAGGCGCTCACCACCCCATCTAAATCGTTGCGTAAAGCTTGTATGTCTAACATGTTATATCCTAAAAGTTCACCACAGAGTCACAGAGGCACGGAGAAAACTAGACCGAAAATCCTCATATGTAAGTCTGCTATTTCTTTGCTTTCTTATCCAAGTCACGCAAATGCGCTAATTTTTCCGTAATTTTACCTTCTAAGCCGCGCGGCGTGGGGATATAAAATGGCGGCGGCGTCAATCCGTCCGGGAAATAATCCACCCCAGCGGCATACGCTTCCGGTTCATTGTGGGCATAACGGTAGGCCTTGCCGTAGTCCAAGTCTTTCATGAGTTTGGTGGGCGCGTTTCTTAGGTGCAAAGGCACGGGGCTGGAATCGCCGTTGGCGACAAAAGCCTTGGCTTGATTGTAAGCTTGGTAAGCCGCGTTGCTTTTTGGTGCCACGGCCAAATAAATAACCGCGTTAGCCAAAGCCAACTCACCTTCAGGTGTGCCCAAGCGCTCAAAAATCTGACAGGCTTCCAAGCACATGCTTTGCGCCCGCGGATCAGCCAAACCGATGTCTTCTATGGCCATACGCATTATGCGTCGACCTAAATACAAGGGATCGGCACCGCCATCTAGCATGCGTAAAAACCAATACAAGGCGGCATCTGGATTGGAGCCGCGCACCGATTTATGCAAGGCTGAAATCTGATCGTAGAATGCCTCGCCGCCCTTGTCAAAACGAC
Organism: uncultured Pseudomonadota bacterium; assembly: GCA_903951385.1. GTDB lineage: Bacteria > Pseudomonadota > Gammaproteobacteria > Burkholderiales > Methylophilaceae > Methylotenera > Methylotenera hypolimnetica. Next base: position 866 of record CAJBBQ010000121.1, on the reverse strand, counting down.
GCATCTTGCTGGCCATGGTGGTTTGCAAAAAGGCCAGATCGATGGCCATTACCCCGGCGCTGTCCGCCGCATTAAACAAGCCTTCTAAAAAGTTTAGCAATCGGCGCGCGTCGCCATCGGCATAAGAGATAATCTGCTCGCGCGCATCCGCACTGACATCAACTTTAGCCGCCACCAAAGCTTGCGCCCTATCCAGCAAAATGCCTAAGTCCTCATCGGACAAGGCATTCAAGACAAACACTTGCGAGCGGCTTAATAGCGCACTGTTGACTTCAAACGAGGGGTTCTCAGTGGTGGCACCGATAAAGGTAATCAGGCCACTCTCCACATAGGGCAAAAAGGCATCTTGCTGGCCCTTATTAAAGCGGTGCACCTCGTCCACAAACAAGATGGTTTTGCGGCCGGATTGCTGCAAGGTGTGCTCGGCCCGTTCCACGGCCTCACGGATGTCTTTAATGCCGGATAAAACCGCTGAAATAGGAATAAAGTCAGCATCAGCGGTGTTGGCTATCAATCTAGCCAAGGTGGTTTTACCCACGCCAGGCGGCCCCCACAGTATCATGGAGGGCAGTTTGCCGGATTGAAAAGCCAAGCGCAGCGGCTTGTTGGCTGCCAATAAATGCGATTGCCCCACTACTTCGTCTAGGGTGGTGGGTCGCAACTGTTCAGCCAGCGGTGCAACTGGGCTAGGGGCTGCAAATAAATCAATCGACATGCTATATTGTCACCCTATGCAAGCTCCTATGGTAGCCTTGCTTTAAATGCTGCATTCTAATGCCCCGTCATCCTCGCCATCCAAACCGACTGGCAACATAAAACTCACGCCTGGGTCACGCGTTAAGACTACCGGCGGTAAATTCGGTGGC
>CAJBBQ010000120.1 GCA_903951385.1 uncultured Pseudomonadota bacterium | reverse complement strand
GTTGTTCTTGGCTTGCAGGTGGTCTTTGACCACCTCTAGCACCGCTGAATCGCCATCGACGCTGCGCACGATGGCATGAAACGGTTTTTCAAATTCGTAATAAACGAATTCGTTGACTAGAAACGATTTGCATAAGGGGCCGTTGATACGGTAAAACATGCGGCCGGCTTCTTGCCATGATTCCATGGCTTTGCTGTGGGTTTCCCAGAAATTGGCTGCCAGCTCGGTCATGCCGCTGTATAAAAGGTCGGTGTCTTCTAGGACTTTGTCGTTGAAATAATCTTCTGCCAACATGCCGATGGCGCGGGCTTTGATGCGGATGTTGATGTCTTTGCTGACCAGTATGACTTGGCGCTGTGGGTTGTGTTGTTGTAAATCAAACACCACGCCTAAGATTTGATTGTCGGCTTTGCTGCCAGCCAATCCTGGCAGTTCAACGGTGATTTCTTTAGTTTGCAAAAACAAGCGGCCCATTTGCTGCCGGTTGCCATTGATGTTAAGTGGGCAGCCTAAATCTAGGTTGATTAAGTCCGCGCCAACTATGCTCTCTAAATTTCGGCTAGCTTGGCGCGCGCTGCGCGCGACTTCGGTTAAGCCTTTCTTGTTGTTATCTAATTCCTCCAATGTGACCATGGGCAGGAAAATATCGTGTTCTTCAAAACGGAATAAACTGGATGGGTCGTGTATCAGTACGTTGGTATCAAGCACAAAAAGTTTGGTTGGGGTTAAGGTTGCTTTAGCCATAAGTCACTTTCTATTTTTAAGTGTTTGATTGCGAAGGATAAGAATTACAAGGGTTTACATTAAAGGGATTGCACGAAATCAAGCACCTCGGCCACGTGACCGTCTACTTTTACGCCACGCCATTCTTTGACTAATATGCCCTGTTTGTCGATGACAAATGTGCTGCGCTCTATGCCGCGAACTTGCTTGCCATACATGTTTTTCATCTTAATCACGCCAAACAGATTGCAGGCTAATTCTTCTGTGTCTGCCAGCAAATCAAAGGTAAAAGTGAACTTCGATTTAAAGTTTTCGTGCGATTTGATGCTGTCGCGTGAGATGCCAAAAATGACCGTGTTCAATGCTTGGAAGTTGGCGTACGCGTCTCTAAATTGAACGCCTTGCGTGGTGCAGCCTGGGGTGGCATCTTTGGGGTAAAAGTAGAGGACGATGTTTTTGCCTAGGTACTGGGATAATTGAAAGGTGGTATTGCCGGTTGCAGCCAATTGAAAATCCGGTACAGCATGATTTTGCATAGTGTTTCCATCTGGGTTTAAGTCTTTTACCATTGTTGATAAAAAGACCGATTAAGGCAATAGTCTAGTGCATTAAAATGACAGTATTTGTGCTGTATCGTATTTATTTGAATGCGGCCTTCACACTGGCAATTGCATGGTGATGACGGTGCCGCCTTCGGGCCGTGCGGCAAAGTTCAATTCGCCACCTAAGGCATCGCACACCTTGAAAGCAAAGGGAATGCCCAAGCCGGTACCAAAGCGCTTAGTAGAGGGCGCGCTGATGGCGCTGGGGTCGGGTTTAAAGGGCATGCCGCCGGCCCGGTCTAGAATTTGCAAGCTGAATGTTTGCCGCTTCATGTCTACCACGATGTCTATTGCACCGTCTTTGTTGGATGCGTCTATGGCATTCAATAGCAAATTGTAGATAACTTGTTCAAGCAGATGCTGATCGGTGTAGACGGCATTATTTTTTGGCCATTTCGGTAAGCTTAGCTGTATGGATTTGGCTTTTATTTTTTGCTGCAAGGGCGCTAAAGCCCCTTCCACGATGTCTTTTAATTGGCTGTGCTGTGCATGCGGTTTAAGTGGCAGTAAGTAGGCTAACAGTGAACCTGTCCAGCGTTCCAATCTATCCACGGTGTCTATGATGTCCTTAAAGGCGCTGCGCGTTTCTTTGTCTTGTTCTGGGCCGTCCATGACTTGCGCGATGGCCCGTATGCTGGCCAATGGATTGCGTATATTGTGAGCTAACATGGGCACCAACAATCCTTGAGCGGCTTGCTTTTCGCTGCGCACCAAGGCCTCTTGGCTGGAGCTCAATTTATCCGCCATGACGTTAATGGCTTGCGACACCATTGCCAGTTCCGCCACCCCCTCCTCTGGGGCCCTATGATTCAGGTTGCCGGTACTGATTTCTGCAGTGGCTTTTAATACGCCTTGTATGGGTTGCACGATGGCGCGCTTTAAAAATACCCGTGAAAAAATAAGCAGCAAGATAGCAAGCAATAAGGGGATGATGAGCAGTAAGATGGCGATGCGTTTTGTGTTGCTCAGCTGTTGGTTTAATTCTTTTTGCTTTTGATTCAGCAATCTCTCGGTGTGCGCCAAGATGACTTCATGACGATTAAACAAACCGGTCTCAATGTCGGTATTGATGGCACGTTTACTGGCGGCATTGGAAGACAGTTGGTAGGCGTCAAATAAGGCCGGCGCTTCAACAACGAATGTTTGGTAATTGCGTTGCAAGGCGTCTATGGCTTGAATCTCCTCTGGGCCCACGGCAATTTTTTTTAATTGCAGGAAGTGATTTTCAACCGATGCGGTAAAGTTATCGTATTCTTCCCTAGCCGTTTCGTCTTCTAGAAAATAGGCATCAAACAATTCTTTCATTTGTCGGTATAAATCTCCCCGTGTCTGTTGCACTTCGGCGACCAATGAACTGATGCGGGTTGCTTCTTGGCTGGATTTCTCCCACAGGTGGATGCCAATAGCGCCGGCCGTTGCGGCTAAAATAATCAGTAAAATAAACGCCAGCTCGTGGATCAGCAGCAGGTCTTTTAGGGATTTATTTTTGTGCATGATGCGACTGGGCGCTATGGCTATTCTAATTTGAAGGCGATCGGCACTTTGACACTGAAGTTGCTGCCGCGCAAGACCTCTGGTGGTGTTGGAAAGGGCAGGGCTTTTTCTACCATGTCCAAGGCTTGCTTATCCAGCACTTCGTGACCACTGGATTGGATGATTTTTTTAGATTTAAGCTTGCCGTTGCCGTCGATTTGCAGTTCGACGATGGCTTCACCTTGCCAGCCACGCATTTGTGCAATGCGTGGGTATTGCTTGTGTTTGACGATGGCTGACCACAAAGCGTTGTCGTAATTATCGCGCGCTTCAGTGGTGTCGACTGGCACCACCACTGGTTTAGGGGGCTCACGTGGGACGATAGCAACCGGCGGCGTTTTGGGCGGCGGGGCATCAACTTGTGGGGCCGCGGCAATCACTTCCGGTGGCGGCGGCGGGGGAGTTGGGTCATTTTTTATTTCAGTGGGCACCACCACCGGTTTTACCACTGGTTTAATTTGTGGCTTAGGTTTGATGGGTTCCGGCTTTGGCGGCTCGGGAGGAGGTGGCGGCGGTGCTTGTTGCACGAGTTCCACCACCAAAGTGTCCTGCTCGGGTGCATCCATGGCAAAGTTAGGCAGCACCAGCGCAATAAAAGCATGCAGCATCAAAGAGCCGATTAAAGCCCACATTAGAGTGGGCTGGCTCGAATCGCTGGGGTGGGTGTTTAGCTTGTTCAGGATGAAATTCAAAAGCGGTGTAAGGTCTAATTTAAATTAATGCGCAGGCAAGTTTAAGGATGAAAAATTATACAACATGCTGCGGCAATATGCCGTTTGCAAGGCTTTAAATTCTGTCTTTTTCTGAGGCTAAATAAGGCCGTGCAATACTTGCACAGCGACGGTCGATCCTGCGTCTAGGTTGCCAGTCTGCTCATCGAGCACAATAAAGCAATTCGCCTTAGACATGGAACTTAGTATGGCTGAACCTTGCTTGCCAGTCGGCTTAACTTCCCACCAGCCATTTTGATTCATGCTGAGTAGGCCGCGTTGAAATTCGCAGCGACCAGTCTGTTTTTTTATGGGCTCCGTGCACACCACATTAAAAGTCGGTAGTGGCGGGACTGGCGTTTGCCCCATCAGCGTGAGCAAAGCTACGCGCACAAATTGATAGAAGGTCACCATGACGGCTACTGGGTTGCCGGGTAAGCCGAAATAGTGCGCCTGGCCGATTTTGCCGTAGGCTAGCGGCCGACCGGGTTTCATGTTGATTTTCCAAAACAGCACTTGGCCGTGCTTGCTTAATAGCGTTTTCATGTGATCGGCTTCGCCGACTGACACCCCGCCACTGGTGATCACGGCATCGGCTTGTTGGCTGGCGGCTAACAAGGTTTTTTCTAGCAAGTCGGGGTCGTCGGCAATCGCACCTAAGTCAATGATGTCAACGCCTAAGCGGCTTAACATGCCGTAGAGAGTATAGCGATTGCTGTCGTAAACCTGCCCAATTTTTAGAGGCTGGCCTATGCCGGCTAATTCGTCACCGGTGGAAAAAAACGCCACCTTAAGTTTGCGGTATACGCTGATTTGAGCAATGCCCAGTGATGCTAGCAAGCCTAAGTCTGCCGCTTGCATGAGATGGCCAGTGGCTAATACGGTTTGACCCAAGCTTAAATCTTCACCGGCATAACGCACGTTCATTTTGCTGCTGGCCGGCTTGGGGAAGCTGACGCTGTTGCCAGTCAAGCTAACCTTTTCTTGCACTACCACGCTGTCTGTCCCGCTGGGCATCATGGCGCCGGTCATGATGCGCACGCATTGACCTCGTTGCACCGGCTGATCAAAGCCCTTGCCGGCGAAGGCTGTGCCTATCAAGCTTAATGTAGTCTTGCCCTCAGCGGCGATATCTAGGCTGTTGAACGCGTAGCCGTCCATGGCAGAGTTGTCGTAATTGGGCACCTTTGCTGGCGATAAAACCGCCTGTGCCAACACCCTGCCTAGGCTGTCTTTTATGGGCACTTGTTCGCAGGCTGTCAGAGGGCTTAGGTGCGCTTGGATGAATAATTTGGCCTTAGCCACCGACATGGCATTGGGATCGTAATCTTCCATTAGGCTAGGCAAGCGTGAGGCTGGGTTTAGGTTGTTGGGCATATTGGCGATTAAAGCGGGCTTAATTGGATAGCTGCAATTCTAAAGCAGCCAGGTCTTCTGCGGTATTCAAATTAATAAACGCCTGCGCCCTGTCGGTAAAATCCACTTCCACATAGGCTAGGCTCTTTTGCCAGTCGCTGACGCGGCGGTTCCCCTGTTGCAAGTAGGCTTGCAGTGTAGCTAAAACACTTTTTTTACATAAGCAGAAAACCGGCTGGCTGCGGCCATGGCAACTGGCTACGGCAATTTGCGCTTGATGCTCGTTTAATGCGGCCAGCAAGCGTTCGGCTAGATCTAGCGGCAGCAAGGGGCAGTCGCAGGGAACGCTTAATACATACTCCTGTTGTGCGTGTTGTAAACCTAGGCTGATGCCGGCCAGTGGGCCGACAAAGTCTGGGTAGCTGTCTGACCAAACTGGGTAGCCTAACGCTGCGTATCGGTCCAGCTCACGGTTGGCATTAATGAGGATCTCGTCCACTTGCGGGGATAAGCGGGAAATAACGTGGCTAATCAGCGCGCGCTGGTTTAATAAGGCCCAGCCTTTGTCTATGCCGTTCATGCGGGTGGCGCGACCGCCCGCCAAAATAATGGCGCTGATAGCCATGGCTTAGCCGCCGGTGTGCGACATGAAACGGATCACAGCCGGCTGTTGGCGGTTTAAATCAAAATCGTGCCCCAGTGGCTTAATGGCCATGCTGGCTAAAATTGCGGCAATGATGGCTTGGTCATCATGGGGGTGGGCGCGCAACAGGGGCATCAAGTCAACTTTATCATCTTGGCCTAGGCACAAATAAAGTTCACCCTTACAGCTAATGCGTACGCGGTTGCACTGCTCGCAAAAGTTATGGCTATGCGGTGAAATAAAGCCTATTTTGCTGGGGCTATTGGCCACCTGCCAGTAGCGTGCAGGGCCGCCTGTGCTTTTCGTGCTGGCAATCAATGGGTAGGTCGCTTGCAGGATTTTTAAGGTGTCTTCATTGCTGCAAAATGTCGATAAGCGATTGTGTTGTACCTCACCTATGGGCATCTCTTCTATAAAGGAAATGTCTAAACCTTGGTCTATGGCAAATTGAACCAAGGGCACGGCTTCGTCATCATTGACGCCACGCATGAGCACCGTATTGAGTTTAATGTTCTCAAAGCCGGCTTGTTTGGCAGCTTGTATCCCGGCTAAGACTTGATCGAGCTCGCCGGTGCGAGTAATGCGCTTGAAACGGATCGGGTCTAAGCTGTCTAGGCTGATGTTAATGCGCTTAACCCCTGCGCGCTTTAATCTACCTGCTTGTTTATATAGCTGACTTCCATTGCTAGTAAGCACTAACTCTTTAAGCCTAGGCAGTCGACCAATTTCCTCAAACAACCACAGGGCATTTTTGCGCACCAAGGGTTCGCCGCCGGTGATGCGCACTTTGCTCACGCCCAAACCGACGAAAATTTTGACCAAGCGAGCGCACTCTTCTAGGCTTAAGACTTCATCGCGCGGAAGAAACGTCATTTCTTCAGCCATGCAATAGGCACATCTAAAATCGCATCTATCGGTAATAGACAGTCGTATGTAATCGACAATGCGACCGTGTTGGTCAGTTAATTGTTGAACGGTAGGGGGCACTTTATTTATCGGGTCTTGTCGTAATGGATAGCTTGTAGCAAGTGTATTATACTTACGGCTAGAAAAATACCATGAAAGTAGTTTTGGAGAGTGACGTTGCAAGATACCTTTATCGACCAAGCAAGCGTGCAAGCAGGTTGGACTGAAAAGTTAGATCAACTTATCGCGCACTACAAATCATTGCCAGGGGCGTTGTTGCCCTTGCTGCATGCTATCCAGGACGAGCTCAGTTACATACCCGAATCCGCCTACCCCAAAATAGCCCGGGCACTTAGCTTGTCAGTGGCAGAGGTGCATGGCGTGGTGAGTTTTTATCATCACTTTAAAACGCATAAACCCGGTCGTCATGTGCTGCAAATATGCCGCGCCGAATCCTGCCAAGCCATGGGTTCCGAGGGTTTGGAAGCCCATGCCAAACAATGCTTAAGCATTGATTACCACCAAACCAGTCAAGATCAGGCGATTACATTGGAGCCGGTTTACTGCCTTGGCAACTGCGCACTTTCACCAGCAGTGATGATGGATGAGGAAATATTTGGACGCGTCAGCAAAGCCGATTTAGAGGCCTTAATACACGATGCCAAAAAAGCGGAGGCGCAGGTTTAGTATGAGTACGATAGTTTACATACCACGCGATTCCAGCGCCCTGTCGGTAGGGGCGGAAAAAGTAGCGAACGCCATTAGCCAAGAAGCGGCCAAACGCGGCATAGCTGTGACCATAGTGCGTAATGGTTCGCGCGGCCTCTACTGGTTAGAAACCATGGTGGAAGTGTCCACCGATAAAGGTCGAGTGGCTTACGGGCCGGTTAAAGCTGCCGATGTAAGCGGCTTGTTTAAGGCTGATTTTTTAAATACTGAGGCTGCTAGCGCCAAGGCACACCGATTAAATTTAGGTTTGACCGAGGAGTTGGCTTGGCTCAAGCAACAACAACGCCTGACTTTTGCCCGTGTCGGCATTACCGACCCGGTGTCGCTAGAAGACTATTTGGCGCACGACGGTTACCAAGGCCTGAAAAATGCCTTGGAATTATCGGCGGCAGACATAGTAAAAACCGTGACCGATTCAGGTCTGCGTGGCCGTGGTGGTGCCGCCTTCCCGACCGGTATTAAATGGAACACCGTATTAGGCTGTGCAGCCGATCAAAAATACATAGTTTGCAATGCCGATGAAGGCGATTCCGGCACCTATTCTGATCGCATGATCATGGAAAATGACCCCTATGTGTTGATTGAGGGCATGACCATCGCCGGTATCGCCGTTGGCGCCACACAAGGCTATATTTACTTGCGTTCGGAGTACCCGCACGCACTTGTGGTGCTAAATGAAGCCATCGCTAAAGCCGAACAGGCTGGTTATTTAGGTGACAACATACTGGGCTCATCATATGGTTTTAATCTAGAAGTTCGCCGTGCGGCTGGGGCGTATGTATGCGGTGAAGAGACCTCTTTATTGGAAAGTTTGGAAGGCAAACGTGGCTTAGTGCGCTTTAAGCCGCCTTTGCCAGCGATTGAAGGTTTGTTTGGCAAACCGACCGTGGTTAACAACGTGATTTCATTGGCCACGGTGCCGATTATTCTGCACAAGGGTGCCCAATATTACGCTGACTATGGCATGGGTCGCTCGCGCGGCACCTTGCCCATACAGTTGGCTGGCAACATTAAACAGGGCGGCTTAGTAGAGTTGGCCTTCGGCATTACCTTACGCGAACTGCTCTACGATTACGGCGGCGGTTCAGCCAGTGGCCGGCCTATCAAAGCCGTGCAAGTGGGCGGTCCTTTGGGCGCGTTTCTACCGGAATCGCAATTTGACACACCATTGGATTACGAAGCCTTTAGTGCTATTTGGGCTGTGCTCGGCCACGGCGGAATAGTGGCGTTTGATGACACGGTCGATATGGCCAAAATGGCCCGTTATGCCTTTGAATTTTGTGCGATTGAATCGTGCGGTAAATGCACACCATGCCGCATAGGCTCGACCCGTGGTGTGGAAGTAATGGACAAAATCATTGCCGGCACCGATCGCGTTAAAAACATCAAGTTGGTGCGCGACCTAAGTGACACCATGTTAAATGGCTCACTCTGTGCATTGGGTGGCATGACGCCGTACCCGGTATTAAGCGCGATTAACCATTTCCCAGCAGATTTCAATATTAAGGATGCCGCGGTTTAGCTTGGCTTAAACCGTATAGGAGAGCGTCATGGACGACATTAAATACAACCCCACCCATCAGCCTGAACACAGCCGCACCAATTACGATGACCAATTGGATTACGGCACGCCAGCCAGTCTGTCAAACAAACAAGTGACCTTGACCATAGATGACAGGGAAATAAGCGTGCCGGAAGGCACGTCCATCATGCGGGCCTCCATCATGGCCGGTATTAATGTGCCTAAATTGTGTGCAACCGATAGTTTGGAGCCATTTGGCTCATGCCGCTTGTGTGTAGTGGAAATTGAGGGTCGTCGTGGTTACCCCGCCTCTTGCACGACACCGGTTGCAGAGGGCATTAAAGTGCACACGCAAACGGCCAAGTTGGCCGACATTCGCCGTGGCACCATGGAATTGTATATTTCCGACCACCCCTTGGATTGTTTGACCTGCGCTACCAATGGCGATTGCGAATTGCAGGACATGGCAGGTGCAGTTGGTCTGCGTGAAGTGCGCTACGGTTACGATGGCGAAAATCACCTCAAGTCCGTTAAAGACGAATCCAATCCCTATTTCAGTTTTGACCCGAGCAAGTGCATCGTGTGCTCGCGATGCGTGCGTGCTTGCGAAGAAACCCAAGGCACGTTCGCGTTGACCATTTCTGGCCGCGGCTTTGAATCCAAAGTGGCGGCGGGGGTGACTAATTTCTTGGATTCCGAATGCGTGTCCTGTGGCGCTTGCGTGCAAGCTTGCCCAACCGCGACCTTAATTGAAAAAACCGTGATAGATCACGGTGTGCCTGAGCACAGTGTGACCACTACTTGTGCTTATTGCGGTGTGGGTTGTTCCTTCAACGCGGAAATGAAAGGCGAGGAAGTGGTGCGCATGGTGCCTAATAAAAACGGCGGCGCCAATCACGGCCACTCTTGCGTTAAAGGGCGCTTTGCCTGGGGCTATGCCACCCATCAAGACAGAATCACCACGCCCATGATACGAAAAAGCATCAAGGATGAATGGCAGTCGGTTAGCTGGGAAGAGGCAATTAATTACGCAGCCAGTGAAATCAAACGCATAGAAGCCAAATACGGTAAAGACGCGATGGGAGGCATTACCTCCTCGCGTTGTACCAATGAAGAAGTGTACGTCACGCAGAAGTTGGTGCGAGCGGTGTTCGGCACCAATAATGTCGATACCTGCGCCCGTGTTTGCCACAGCCCAACGGGCTATGGCCTTAAACAAACCATAGGTGAATCAGCCGGTACACAAACCTTTGATTCGGTCATGCAATCGGACGTCATTATGATCATAGGTGCCAACCCGACCGATGGTCATCCGGTGTTTGCCTCACAAATGAAACGCCGTTTGCGCGAAGGCGCCAAACTGATTATTGCCGATCCACGTGCGATTGATTTGGTAGAAAATTCACCGCATATTCGTGCGGATCACCATTTAAATTTACGCCCCGGCACCAATGTTGCCCTGATTTCTGCCCTAGCCCATGTGGTGGTGACGGAAGGCTTGGTCAAAGAAGACTTTGTTAAAGAACGCTGCGAGTGGGATTCGTTTGTGTTGTGGCGCGATTTTGTTGCCAAGCCAGAGAATTCTCCGGAAGCCTTGGCCGATGAATTAGGCGTGGACGCTAAGAAAATTAGAGAAGCAGCGCGCTTGTTTGCGACTGGCGGTAACGCCGCCATTTATTATGGCTTGGGCGTGACCGAGCATTCGCAAGGCTCCACCACCGTGATGGGCATAGCCAACTTGGCCATGGCTACCGGTAACGTTGGACGTGAAGGCGTGGGCATCAACCCATTACGCGGTCAAAACAACGTGCAAGGCTCATGTGACATGGGCTCCATGCCGCACGAGTACCCTGGCTATCGCCACGTTTCAGACCCGTCAGCGAAAGCCTTGTTTGAGGCTGCTTGGGGTAGGCCGCTTAGCGATGAGCCCGGCTTGCGCATCCCTAATATGCTGGACTTGGCCGGTGAAGGTCGCTTCAAAGCCTTGTATTGCGTGGGCGAAGACATCGTGCAATCCGATCCCAATACCCAGCATGTCACCCATGCCTTGGAAAATATGGAATGCGTGATCGTGCAAGATTTATTCTTAAACGAGACGGCCATGTATGCCCATGTGTTTTTCCCTGGCGCATCGTTTTTAGAAAAGAGCGGCACTTTTACCAATGCCGAGCGCCGCATCTCACCAGTGCGCCGTGTCATGGCCCCTAAAAATAATGTAGGCGGACAAGGTTACGAAGATTGGGAAATTACCGCCATGTTGGCCCAAGCCTTGGGCTACCAAATGGATTACCAGCATGCCAGTGACATCATGGATGAAATTGCTGCATTAACGCCGACCTTTAAAGGCGTGAGTTTTGCAAAACTGGATCAATTGGGCAGCATACAATGGCCGTGTAACGATGAGTATCCTACCGGCACACCAACCATGCATATTGATGCATTCGTGCGCGGCAAGGGTAAGTTCTTTATCACGCAATACGTGCCAACCACGGAGCGAGTCAATGCCAAATACCCATTAATCTTGACTACCGGTCGAATCTTGTCGCAGTACAACGTAGGCGCGCAAACCCGTCGTACCAAAAACGTGGCATGGCATCATGAGGATGTGGTGGAGATCCATCCACACGATGCAAACGAAAGAGGCATCAAAGATGGCGATTGGATAGGCATAGCCAGTCGGGCTGGCGAAACCGTGTTGCGTGCTCAATTAACTGAGCGCGTGCAGGCGGGCGTAATCTACACCACTTTCCATCACCCTGAATCGGGTGCTAACGTGATTACCACTGACAACAGTGATTGGGCGACCAATTGCCCTGAGTTTAAAGTGACGGCGGTGCAAGTGTCGCGTGTGAATCAGTTGTCGGATTGGCAATTGCATTACAAAACTTTTAGTGAGGCGCAATTGGCCTTTGCGGGCAGGAATGCAGAAGCCGCTAAAATAGATTGATGGTGCCTAAGTCCGTCGTGTTAAGCCAAGCCTTGAGTTTGCTAAGCGTGCAGCAGTGGCGTGATGGTGAACTGCGGCAGGCGCAAGATTGTTTGGCCGAAGAGACTCCGGTGGCCATGGTCTACAACGGTGTGTCGCATGCGGTGATGTTGGCTACCGCCCAAGATCTGGAGGATTTTGCCTTGGGTTTTGCCTTAAGTGAAGGCATAGTGGCGCATCCCAGTGAGCTGTATGGCATAGAAGTGCTAGAGCAAGAACAAGGCGTGGCCTTGCATTGCAGCATAGCCAGTGAGCGTTTTATGCAGTTAAAGGAACGGCGCCGTACCTTAGCCGGTAAAACCGGTTGCGGCTTGTGTGGCGCAGAAAATTTAGCCCAAGCCATGCGTTATCCAGCGCCATTAAGCAATTCGGCGGTCTACGCCTCGACCAGCATAGTTAGCGCATTGGCAACCTTGCCTAGCCATCAACTATTGCAACAGCAAACCGGTGCCACGCACGCTAGCGCTTATGTGTTAGCCGATGGCAGCATTAGCTTGGTGCGAGAAGACGTAGGGCGGCATAATGCCTTGGACAAGGTGCTGGGCGCCTTAGCTAAAACCGGGCAACAAGATAACAGTGGTTTTGCCCTTACCACCAGTCGTGCCAGTTTTGAGATGGTGCAAAAGGTGGCCACCGCCGGTCTGGCGATGTTGGTAGCGGTGTCCGCGCCAACCGCTTTAGCCGTGCGCGTGGCTGAACAGTGCGGCTTATGCTTGGTCGGCTTTGCTAGGGATGGCCGTTTCGTGGTGTACAGCCATGGCGACAAAATTTTATATTGAATTAATTTAGACTAAGGCTAGTGGGTATTTAAAAATGGACATACAGCGATTAATTACTATGGCTAATCAGATAGGCGATTTTTACGAATCCTACCCCGATCCAGCGCAAGCGGAACAGGGTATAGCCGAACACATTAACCGTTTTTGGGCTTTGGCCATGCGCCAGCAAATTGCCCAGCATGTTAGCCAACAAGCCGGCGTGGGGTTGCATGTGCCGGTACAAAAAGCCATCGCCGCCCATTTAAAAATCTAATGACGGCCCACCACGTTTAGGCCAGGTAGTCGGCAATCAATTCAAGCGGTGGTATAAGTAAAAACTCTCTTTTCTGTCGGCCGGTCGCTTGCCCGACCACGCTTGTTGCCAAGAGCTATCCGGCTCAAACCGTTGCTGGCCTTTTTTATTAAAAACCAATAAGTAGTCACAGGCACTAAGTTGACTGCTGGCCACGGGCGTTAGCTTGATAGCACTGTAATAATTAAGCAGCAAAGCTTGTTGCCGTTCCACATTTAAACCATTGATGCAGCCCTTATGCATGCTTAATCGCTGATCTAAGCTAGTGAAAACAGCGTGGTAACTCTTGGCTGAATCGAGCAAGGGCAACCAAAGCGTCATAAGCAAACTCCATGCAAACGTCATGCCTACCGCCCAATTGCTTACGGTGGATTTGTTGGTTTGTCTGGCGCGTATGCAAACAAACAGCCAAATTGCCGTGACCAGCAGTGCAATGATAAAAGCCAACCAATTAAAAGTTAACTGTTCGGCACCCGACAAGAACACCATGCGTTGCTTGAGTTTAATTGGGTAGCCAGTCAGCATGGCCAGCCAGCCCAGCCAAATAAGGCCGCCAATTAAGCCAAATAAAAGCACACCAAACCAGTTTAAAGCCGCAGCCATGCCGCGTTTTAGGTGCTCAACGCTGCCAGCGGCCAGTGCTGTTAGTGGCAGCAGTAGCGTTAGGGCATTAATGTCTTTGGCCGAGGCCATGAGGCCTAGGAAAAAAACATGGCATGCAAAAAACACCAGTATCAGTTGCATGGGTCCAAGCATTTGCAAGCGTTGCCTATGGTGCCATAGGCCCAGTAAGGCTAAGGGCAATGCCGGCCACGCATACCAAATTAAAATGCGTAAGAAATACAGGTGATTGCTCTGATTAAAGGCGTTTAAATGTCCATTCCACCAAGCATTAAATAAATCGTTGTGTTGTTGATGCAGCAGGATTAACCACAAAGCAATTGGCAGGCTGGCGAGTAATAGCGCGCTGAATAGGGTTTTGATGAAGTTAGGTGTGCGCCAAGCTTTAAAAATTAACATCAACAACAAAGCACTGCTGATTAAGGGTAAGGCGCTCATTAGGCCGTAAGAAAGGTAGCCTAGGCACAAGGCGCTGGCCAATAAAATACTGCTAAGCTTGGGTCGGCGTCTAGCCAGTGACAGCGCATAAAACCCCAGCGCACTGGCCGTTAAGCCAGCTATTTCAACCGACAAACTGTGCGCACTGACCACCAAGCCTATGCTGCCTAGCATGATCAAGGTGGCATGGCGACCTGCCCCATTGCCCCACAACTCCCTGCCGCTCATGCCCACCATTAGCAACATCAAGGACAGCCATAGCGCGTTGATCAATCTTGCGCCATCGTGCATGGCCAACCAGGGAGAGAGGGTGTAGGCACTCGCTGCGGCGCTAAGGTAATACAGCGGTGGGTTTTCCAGTGTAGTGGCATCGCTAGTTAAGGGTGCCAGCCATATGCCATTATCGAATAGCGCTTTAACGATATTGATGCCGGTGGATTCCAGCGGTTTCCATGGGGCGTGGCCAGTTAAGCCTAGTAGCACCCAAATGAAGCATAAAACCAGCAATAATTGGATTTTCACGCTGTCGCCTAAGTGCGCGCGTGGGGTCGCCATATTGCCTTGCCAGTCGTGATCAAGTTGAAAGCGCATGCGGTTTTTGTAGCCTTTTTTCTCTAATTAGCCGCTTAATTTTAACCGATAGCGGCATTTCACCATAGGCTTATGCAATAAGGCTTAATTTAGCTTAAGGCCGCTTAGTTTAGGGCAATAAAAAAGGCAGCCTAAGCTGCCCGTTTTGTTGTGTATTGCTTGAATTACATGCCGTATTTTTTACGGAATTTATCAACACGGCCAGCCGTGTCTAAAATCATTTGCTTACCAGTGTAAAACGGGTGAGATTTTGATGAAACTTCAATTTTTACAAGCGGGTATTCTTTACCGTCTGTCCATTTAATGGTGTCTTTAGCCGCTATGGTTGAGCGTGTCATAAAGGTAAAGTCTGCGCCGATGTCTTGAAAAACAACGTCGCGGTATTCTGGGTGAATTCCATCTTTCATTATAGTAACCTCAATTTTGCCGAACGATACGGCAGCTGATTTTGTAAGAGCCGAGCATTATATTTAGATTTGCCTTGCTATGCAAGGCTGGCCTGTAAATTAAAATGCCCAGGCGGATTAGCCTCTGCGCATGCTGTCAAAGAAATCCGCATTATTTTTGGTGGCTTTAATCTTGTCGAGCAAGAATTCCATCGCTTCGATGTCGTCCATGGGGTAGAGCAGTTTACGTAACACCCAAATTTTCTGCAGCACGTCTTTTTCGATGAGCAGCTCTTCACGGCGGGTGCCAGATTTGTTGACGTTGATAGCAGGGTACTGGCGTTTTTCAGCCATTTTGCGATCAAGGTGGATTTCCATGTTGCCGGTACCTTTAAACTCTTCATAGATGACGTCATCCATGCGAGAGCCTGTGTCAACCAATGCGGTAGCAATGATGGTCAATGAGCCGCCTTCTTCAACGTTACGGGCGGCACCAAAAAACCGTTTAGGACGTTGCAGTGCATTGGCATCCACACCGCCGGTTAATACTTTGCCTGATGATGGGATGACGGTGTTGTAAGCACGGGCTAAACGGGTAATCGAATCCAGTAAAATCACCACGTCTTTTTTATGCTCAACCAAGCGTTTGGCTTTTTCCAGTACCATTTCAGCAACTTGCACGTGGCGTGTTGCGGGTTCATCAAAAGTTGAAGCCACCACTTCGCCCTTAACGGAGCGGGTCATTTCGGTCACTTCCTCAGGCCGCTCGTCAATCAGCAGCACGATTAAAATGACATCGGGATGATTGGCGGTAATGGCGTGTGCAATGTTTTGCATCATCACCGTTTTACCACTCTTGGGGCTGGCCACCAGTAAGCCGCGTTGACCACGGCCTATCGGTGCAATCATATCGATAACGCGGCTGGTAATGTTTTCCACACCCTTGATATCACGCTCTAAGGTGAGCGGTATGGTCGGGAATAACGGGGTTAAGTTTTCAAATAAAATTTTATGCTTGGTGTTTTCCGGCGCTTCACCGTTAACCACATCGACCTTCACTAAGGCGAAATAGCGTTCACCGTCTTTAGGGATGCGAATTTCACCTTGTATGCTGTCGCCAGTATGCAAATTAAAGCGGCGAATTTGCGACGGTGAAACGTATATGTCGTCAGGACCTGCTAGGTAAGAGGTGTCGGGTGAGCGCAAAAAGCCAAAGCCATCTTGCAATACTTCCAGTGTGCCGTCGCCAAATATGCTCTCACCTTTTTTTGCCTTGTGCTTCAAGATGGCAAAAATCAGATCTTGTTTGCGCATGCGGCTAGCATTGTCGATTTCGTCGGCAATCGCCATGTCTACTAATTCAGTAACGGGGAGATGTTTAAGGTCGGATAAGTGCATGAAGGCTCACTAAAACAAGGGTGGTCTTGGGAAGGTTGAAGCTAGGAAAAGATGGGTTTGAAAAGTGCTTGATTTGAGGGGCTTAAATCAAGCACATTCTCAATAATGTGCACAGCGTAAAGGGTTTAAATGTTGCTGTCAATAAATGCAGTTAATTGGGATTTAGATAGGGCGCCAACTTTGGTTGCTTCCACGTTGCCATTTTTAAATAGCATTAGGGTGGGGATGCCGCGTATGCCGTATTTTGGCGGGGTCAATTGGTTGTCGTCTATGTTCAGTTTGCCCACTTTTAATCGGCCGGCGTACTCTTTAGAGATCTCATCCAAGATGGGTGCAATCATCTTGCAAGGGCCACACCATTCCGCCCAATAGTCGACTAGAACTGGAAGTTGCGACTGGAGCACGTCTTGCTCAAAACTCGCATCGTTAAGGTGTGTTATATGTTCACTCATGAAAACCTCGATTTGTTTAATACTTTAAATGAATACGTATCGTAACGAAAAAAATCCTTTTAGTGAAGAGCCAAATGTAAAACGGCTTGCTTAAAGGGGCTGATTTTATAGTGTTACGCTAATGCTGTTGCCGTGCTCGTCGACCACATTTAATTGATTCTCTTCAGCAAAATGCATGAGTTGCGCATAGCCATCTGGGTTGACGGTTTTTAGTTTTAAATCCACTGCCAAGCAACGTACCCCATCCATTACTTTAGGTTTGAGGTATGGAGAGTATTTTAATTTACGGTCTTCCCCAAAGGAAGCGTAACTGCTGCACATGCGATCCACCCAATCGCTAGGGCGAAAGGGTTTGCCGGCGCGTGTGTTGCTTTGTATGATAATTTCGCCATTGGTAGTGCTGGGTTTTAGATTGCTGGTCATTAGGTTGCTTGCCAATATTAAATTAAGGTCTGTTGCCTAGGGTGGTTAAACTAAGCGAGTAATTAGGGTTGGTACTCAAATAACTTTACTACTTTACGCACGCCACTGGTGTTGCTGGCTATTTCGGCTGCAGCATCGGCTTCAGACTTGGTTACGATGCCCAATAAATACACCACGTTGTTTTCGGTAACCACTTTGACGTAGTTGGCGGAAAATTTATTTTCCGTTACGAATTGTGTTTTCACCTTAGTGGTTAAATAAGCGTCGTTACTGCGTGAGCTAATAGTCGATTTTTCGCCCACAACAATTTCATTGGTGATAACACGGACATTGGTAATGGTTTTAATCATGGTTTCGGCTTTGCTTTTCGCTTCAGCACTTGGCGCTTCGCCCGTTAACAAGACGTTGCGGTTGTAGCTAGTGACATTGACATGCGCGGTTGAGCCTAAGTTCGCTTCTATCATCTTCAGTGCTTTTAATTCGATGTTTTCGTCTTCTACGTATATGCCTGAGGTGCGCCTATCGCTAGCCATGGCGCCACCAGCTGCTGCGCCACCGACAACTACCGGGACGCAGGCGCTGAGTTGGCCGACCAATACTAAGGATAATAAAAGCTTTAGGGCAATATTTTGAGTGTTTAACAGCATGGTTGACTCCTTGAATTGAGAGGGCAATTAGATGGGCGCATCTATTTTTTGCGAATGATACGCTTTTTATGCGTCAAATGCATTACGTAACCACACTAAGTTTGCCACCTCGGCTTTGTCCATTAGTATGGCGTCGAAGCGACAGGCCGCATCGCCATGTACTTGCAAATAATGCAAAGCGGTGCGCGTGAGTTTTAATTGTTTTTGTTTGGTAATGCTGCTGCCGGCATTACCGAATCCTAGGTTGGTTCTCAGCCTTACTTCAATGAACACCAGGGTATTTTTATCTTGCATGATCAAATCAATCTCACCAAATCGGCAATGGTAATTCTTGACCAGCAATTTCAGGCCCTGTTCAATCAGATAGCTGGCTGCCAAGTTTTCCGCAAGCAGCCCCGGATTGTTTTGATTGATTTTCATAGGCGTTAGCGCTGCTTGGCGTTAAACTTTCAATATGAGTGAGATGACGAAAAATACGCTGGGTACATTATATGTGGTGGCCACGCCTATCGGCAATTTAACTGATATCACCTTGCGGGCATTGGACACCTTAAAAAGTGTGGATGCCATTGCCGCTGAGGACACGCGCCATACGGCTGGATTGTTGGGGCATTTTGCCATCAGTAAAAAGCTCATGGCCGTGCACGAGCATAACGAGCATCAATCGGCCGCCAAATTGTTAGTGCAATTGCAAGCCGGAGAAAATATTGCGCTGGTTACGGATGCGGGCACGCCCGGTATCAGCGACCCAGGGGCCGTGGTGGTAAATTTTTTACGTCAAGCCGGCATCAAGGTTGTGCCTATCCCTGGGGTGAGTGCGGTGGTGACGGCTTTATCGGTGAGTGGCATAGTTCAGAATGGTTTTTTCTTTCATGGCTTTTTGCCAGCCAGTGGAGCCGCTAGGCGCCAAGTGCTTGAGGGCTTAAAAAGTCAGACTGTGACCTTGGTTTTTTATGAGGCGCCGCATCGAATAGTCGCCAGCCTGGCCGATATGGCACAAGTGCTAGGCGCGGATAGGCGCGTTACCATTGCTCGCGAATTGACCAAAACCTTTGAGACTGTCCACACCTGCCTTTTATCTGATGCGCAATCTTGGTTAAAGGCCGATGCCAATCAGCAGCGTGGTGAGTTTGTGCTCTTGGTGGAAGCGCCGCCTTTGAAGAATCAAGAGGCAATATCCGAGCAAACGGCGCGCATGTTAACATTGCTGTTGGCCGAATTGCCCTTAAAGCAGGCGGTTAAATTGGCTGCCGACATCAGCCGCGAGAAAAAAAATAGCTTGTACGAGTTAGCCTTGCAGCTAAAGCAATCTGAACCTTAATTTTAGCCATATTCCTATGACCACCATCAACACATTGACCCTTACTCGCCCAGACGACTGGCATTTGCACTTGCGCGACGGCGAGGCCTTAAAGGCTGTTTTGCCTGACAGCGCTCGCCAGTTTGCTAGGGCGATCATTATGCCTAATTTACGCCCGCCCGTGACCAACACGGCCTTGGCTGCGGCCTACCGACAGCGCATCTTGGCGGCGCTGCCTAGCGGCCTTAATTTTGAACCGCTGATGACCTTGTATCTGACCGATAACACCAGCGCGGAAGAGATTAGGGCGGCGGTGGCAAGTGGCGTAGTGCATGGTGTGAAATTTTACCCGGCTGGGGCGACCACCAACAGCGATTCAGGGGTTACGGATTTAAGGCATTGCAGGCAAGCTTTGGCTGAAATGGAAAAGCTGGGCTTACCCTTGTTGTTGCATGCGGAAGTAACGGACACGCAGGTGGATGTGTTTGATCGGGAGCGTGTATTTATTGAGCGGCACATGGTCGCCATTGTTAAAGACTACCCAGCACTGAAAGTGGTGTTTGAGCACATCACGACCAAGGATGCGGCCGATTTTGTCTTGCATACACCGGCCAATGTGGCGGCCACCATTACCGCTCACCATTTGTTAATGAACCGCAATGCCATGTTTGTTGGCGGCATACAGCCGCATCATTATTGCTTGCCCATATTAAAGCGCGAAGAGCACCGTCAAGCTTTGCTGCATGTTGCTACTTCTGGCAATGCTAAGTTTTTCTTGGGTACCGACAGCGCGCCGCATGCCAAGCACACCAAAGAAGCGGCTTGCGGATGTGCTGGTATGTATACGGCGCACACTGCCATGGAATTGTATGCCGAGGCCTTTGATGCGGTGGGGGCCTTGGATAAATTGGAAGGCTTCGCTAGTTTTTACGGAGCGGACTTTTATGGCTTGCCGCGCAACACCGAGCGTATTCAATTGCATAGGCAAAGTTGGAATGTGCCGACCAGCTTACCTTTTGCCGATGACAGCCTCGTCCCATTAAGGGCTGGTCAGCCTATTGCATGGAAAATGCAATCGCTTTAAGCGCCTATTTATACCACCTGCCGTGTTAAACTAAGCGTGAAGCTGGCTAGACAGTCGCCGTTCACATTTAACTTGCCAGTTTACTGGCATGGTTAAATGGGGAAGCCCCCTGCGGGTTCCCTTTAGTGAAGGGAGGAAAGTCCGGGCTGCATAGAGCAAGATGACGGCTAACGGCCGTCCGTCGAAACCTTCAAAGGCGCAAGCCCTGGAGCATAAGGCGCGGAATAGGGCCACAGAGACGAGCGTATTAAGTTACGGTGAAACGCGGTAACCTCCATCTGCAGCAAGACCAAATAGGCTGGCATTTTTACGCAAGTAAATAAGGCGTGGTTCGCGCTGCCAGCGGGTAGGTTGCTTGAGCGCACAAGTAATTGTGCGCCTAGATGAATGACTGTCAGCTTTAGCAATAAAGCCTACAAAACCCGGCTTATCGGCCAGCTTCACTTCTTTTATTCAATTTCTATATTCACTGCCTATGGTTGTTCGCGGCAGTGATTCTAACTCCCTGGTTCAGCATTTTTGTTTTATAGGCTGCCGCTTCAATCTGGCGGGCTAAGAACAATTCAAATGCTTTCGGCATTATCCTCATAATCTACATTCATATAATTTCGTATGTTATTCATTTATAACGATATTATTTTTATCGCAAAAACACGCTAAGTCATTGAGATATATAGATAAATTAGCAAAAATGGCTTGCATTAGCCGTTTTTTTTATCTATAGTGCAACTTAGTGGGAAAAAGTGGGTTTATGTGGAGAATTGTTCCTTGCTAGCGATGTTGAAAAATCATCTTTTAACATCATGTCGCTAAACTACTAAGGGTTGTTGCCGTTAGTAAGGGGTAATTCTCCACCATTTTGATTTTCGCTTTAAGTGTTGGAATGGCGCTTAAGGCCGTAATTGGACGATAGGACAACAGCAAAAAAATGTTTCGTGGTGCAACCTCATTAAGCTTAGATGCAAAAAACAGACTCGCGGTGCCAACCAAGCACCGTGAAGCCTTGTTGCATGAGTGTGGCGGCAATTTGGTGCTGACGGCCCACCCGCATCGCTGTCTGCTGTTGTACCCGCAAGCCGCCTGGGAGCCAATACAAGAAAAAATGATGGCGCTGTCTTCGTTTGATAAGCAATCGAGTGCATTGCAACGCTTGCTGGTTGGTTTTGCGGAAGATTTAAGTTTGGACAGCGCAGGGCGCTTGTTGGTGTCACCGGTATTACGGGACTTTGCGGGTTTAAGCAAAGAAGTGATGTTAGTGGGACAGGGCAGCCATTTTGAATTATGGAACATGGACGCCTGGCGCGCTCAGTTGGCGCAAGTCATGCAAGGCGAGCAGTTTGCTATGCCCGCAGAACTAGAGGGCTTCTCCCTGTGATTAAGGGCGTGCGCTCCACGCCCAACCTAGCCTCATTGTCTCCAAATAAAGCGTCTGCAAATGACGCTTTATTATTGGTAAATCAAGCATTAGCTGCGATGGATGAAAACCCAAATACTAGCCCTGTTAGTGGGGCGCATGTCACCGTTTTATTAGATCAAGCGGTCCAGGCCTTGGCGGTAAAGGCCGACGGCGTTTATGTGGACGGCACGTTTGGTCGCGGTGGCCACAGCAGAAAGATTTTAGAGAAATTGGGTGAGCGAGGCCGCCTGATAGCCTTTGATAAAGACTTGCAAGCGATTGAGTCTAGCAAGGCTATTAAGGATACGCGTTTTTTTATGGTGCACAGCCATTTCGCTGGCATGCAAGTCCGCTTGGCTGAAATGGGCATCCATAAGGTGGACGGTATTTTGTTGGATTTGGGCATATCCTCGCCACAAATTGATGAGCCTGCCCGAGGCTTTAGTTTTAGATTTGATGCGCCTCTAGACATGCGCATGGATCAGACCCGTGGTCAAACAGCGGCGGAATTTATCGCCGGCACAACAGAGCAGCAATTAGCGGAGGTTATAAAAAATTATGGTGAAGAACGGTTTGCTAAGCAGATTGCAAGGGCGATTATTGCGGAGCGCAATGACGGGCGCCCCATCACCACTACAGGGCAGCTTACCAAGGTCGTGGCAAGCGCAGTCACGCGCTTTGAGCCCGGGCAGAACCCAGCCACGCGGACATTTCAAGCTTTACGGATTCACGTCAATCAAGAGCTTGAGGAGTTGTCGCTAACCATGCCTCAATGCTTGGCCCTATTGTCGCCGCAAGGCAGATTAGCAGTGATCAGTTTTCACTCGCTAGAAGACCGTATGGTGAAGCAATTTATTCGCGCTCAGGTAAATCGAGATGATTTGCCCGCCAATTTCCCGGTTCGGGCAGCCGATTTACCCCAGCCTAAATTAAGGGCCGTAGGCAAAAGCATTAAACCTAGCCCGCAAGAAATTAAAGCCAACCCCCGTTCACGCAGTGCCGTGATGCGGGTAGCGGAAAGAACAGCGACAGCATGACACGCTTAAATTTTATTCTATTTGCCGCGTTGATCTTATCCTCCTTGGCCCTGGTGAAATCTCAGCATAAGGCGCGCAACCTATACATAGAGCTGGAACAAAGTAAGCGAGTGAGCACGCAATTGGAGCAAGAATACGGGCAGTTGGAATTGGAGCAGAGTACCTGGGCCATGCACAGTCGCGTTGAAAAAATCGCCGCGGAACAACTGCAAATGCAGGTGCCAGATGCAAAGCGCATACAAGTGGTGCCCATGGCTGAGTTGTATGCGCTTAAGCCTTTGGTAAATAGCAAGGTGGCGCAATAATGGCCATACGCATGCCCATAAGAACATCGGTGCGCACCCCGGTGATTGTGAAGTTGCCGGCATGGCGTAGACGCATATTGTTGGGCTTGGTCTTGTTGGGCTTTGCTATCTTGTTGGGCCGTGGCGTCTACCTGCAAGGCATACACGATGAGTTTTACAAAGACAAAGGCAATGCACGCTATAGCCGTAACCTTATTCTAACTTCGCAGCGTGGCAAAATTACCGACAGAAACGGTCAATTGCTGGCAGTAAGCATGCCGGTCGATACGGTCTGGGCCAGTCCGCCAGACGTGGTGTTAGACGCGGCAAAAACCAAGCAATTAGCCAACATGCTAGGCATGCAAGAAGAAGTGATTAAACGTAAATTGGCCAATACCGAGCGTGAGTTTGCCTACTTGAAGCGACGCATGTCGCCGGAAGATGCCGCTAAGGTCATGAAGCTGGGCATACCGGGTATCGATTTGCGTCGCGAATACAAACGCTACTATCCGGCGGGTGAGGTAACGGCACACATGGTCGGGTTTACCGGACCGGGCGACAAAGGAGCGGGCGATAAAGGCTTGGAAGGCTTTGAATTGGCCTTGAATAGCGCATTGTCTGGTAAAGACGGCAATCGTCGGGTCCTTAGAGATAGGTCGGGTCATATTGTAGAGGACTTGCAAGCGGTGGTGGTGCCACAAGATGGCCATGACGTGGCTTTGGCCCTGGATTTGCGCATTCAATACCTAGCGCACCGTGAATTGCAAAAAGCGGTGGAAGCGCACAAGGCTTTAGCGGGTGCGATCGTGGTGTTGGATGCGAAATCCGGTGAAGTGTTAGCCATGGCCAACGTGCCGACCTACAACCCGAATAATCCAGTCAACATCAAAGGCAAAACCCGCAATCGCGCCATTATTGATAATTACGAGCCGGGCTCAACATTAAAACCGGTGACGGCAGCAGCGGCATTGGAATCCGGCTTGTACAAAGCCGACACAAAGATACAAACGGCGCCAGGTACCTTGAAAATTGGCCCAGCGACCATACACGACACCCACCCGCAAGGCGTATTAACGGTAGCGGAAATGATACAAAAATCGTCTAACGTTGGGGCGGCCAAGATAGCCTTAACCTTGGATAAGCAGTTCATGTGGAATGTCTATAACCAGCTAGGTTTGGGGCACGTCGAAGGCGTGGGTTTCCCTGGCGAGGCAGCTGGAAGGTTACGCCCATTTAAAAATTGGCGGCCGATAGAGATGGCTACCATGTCTTTTGGTAACGGCATCAGCGTCACATTGTTACAAATGGCAAGGCTATACACCGTTTTTGCTAATGAAGGGGAGTTGCGCCCTATCTCCCTATTAAAAGTCAAAGAGGCGCCGGTAGGCCAGCAGGTTTTTTCAGCCGCCACCGCCAATCAGGTTAAAAACATGTTGGAAATGGTTGTGCAACCAGGCGGCACTGCCTTGCAAGCGCAGGTATTGGGTTACCGCGTAGCGGGTAAGACCGGGACCTCAAAAAAATTGGGTGACCATGGTTACATCAATGAATACGTCGCCTCCTTCGTAGGCATGGCGCCTGCCTCGAATCCACGTTTTTTAATTGCCGTCATGGTAGACGAGCCAAGCAATGGCGCTTATTACGGCGGCGTTGTCGCTGCACCGGTGTTCAGTGCGGTGATGGCTGAAACCTTGCGTTTGTATGCGGTGCCGCCGGATGCGCCCAACAACAATGTGGTGTTGCAAAGCAATGCCGAAGATGCGAAGGAGGGCATGTGATGATAGACGCCCTGCCCTATACAGGCATCACGGCTGACAGTCGCATGGTTAAGCCAGGCTATTTGTTCCTAGCTTACCCTGGCGTCCATTCGGATGGCCGTGACTACATTGCGCAAGCCATTGAGGCCGGTGCAATCGGCGTCATTTTCGATGATGCCGATTTTACCTGGCAAGCAAAATGGACGGTTTCGCATCGTGCCGTGCGCCATCTTAAGCAAGCCGTAGGGGACATTGCCGCGGACTTTTATCGGCATCCAAGCGCTAAGTTAAAGCTGGTCGGCGTAACGGGCACCAACGGCAAAACCTCGGTCAGCCACTGGTTGGCGCAAAGTTTGAATTATTTAGGGCAAAAAACCGCCGTGTTAGGCACCGTGGGTAATGGCTTTTTAAACGCCACCAGTGCAGCAAGCAATACCACGCCGGACGCGATTTTATTGCAAGCCATGTTGGCCGAATACTTGGCCTTGGATGCGCAGGCTGTGGTCATGGAAGTGTCTTCGCACGGCTTGGACCAAGGCCGGGTCAATGGCCTGGAATTTGATGTGGCGGTGTTAACCAATTTAAGCCGTGATCATTTGGATTACCACGGCAACATGGAGGCGTATGCCCAGGCCAAGCAAAAATTGTTTGCCTGGCCTAGCTTGAAATGCGCCGTGATAAATGCTGATGATGCCTTTGGAGTAGGTTTATTGGCCACACTTAAAGCCGATGCCAAGCCCGTTTTAAGTTACGGTTTTTCAGCTGAGGCGGACGTGCGCGGCAGTCATTTACGCCTGCACGAAGCCGGGCTTAGCATGCAGGTGACTTACAAGCAGAGCAGCGTGGAATTGCAAGCGCCAATATTGGGTCGATTTAATGCCTATAACGTCTTGGCGGTGTTGTCGGCATTGTTGGCTGTGGGCGTGAGCCTAGAGCAGGCCTTGCCGGCGTTGGCGCAATTGCAATCCGTGCCAGGCCGCATGCAGCAATGCGGCGGTGGCAAATTGCCCTTGGTGGTGGTGGATTACGCCCACACCCCAGATGCATTAGAAAAAGTATTGATGACCTTGCGCGAGCAAGCGCCAGGTCAATTAATTTGCCTGTTTGGTTGCGGTGGCGAGCGCGATACCGGCAAGCGGCCGCTGATGGGATCGGTAGCGGCGGCATTGGCCGACCAAATCATTGTCACCTCGGACAACCCTAGAAGCGAATCGCCTGAGGCCATTATTGCTGAGGTTTTGCAAGGCATGAATGATGCGGTGTATCAAGTGCAACCGGACAGAGCACAGGCGATTAAGCTGGCGATACTGTCCGCTCAGCCTGGCGATATTGTGTTGTTGGCGGGTAAAGGGCATGAAACGTATCAAGAAGTAGCCGGTGTTAAGCAGCCCTTCGATGACGTTGAGCAGGCTGGGCTTGCCTTACAGCAATACCGGATGACGCAGGGGGTGCCGGCATGATGCAATTAAGCGCAGCCAGCTTGGCCATGCACGGTAGCTTAATCGGTGACGATAGCGCATTCGATTGCGTGGGCACCGATAGCCGTGCGGTGCGTCCCGGCCAATTGTTTGTCGCCTTGAAAGGCGAGCGCTTTGACGGCCATGACTATGCTGAGCAAGCCTTAGCGCAAGGTGCGGCAGGGGTGGTATTGGAAAAAAATACGGCCAACTTGGCGCCGGCCATCGTCGTTGAAGACAGTTATTTGGCTTTGGGACAATTGGCCGCGCACTGGCGGGCAAAATTTGCCATACCGGTAGTGGCCATAACCGGCAGCAATGGTAAAACCACGGTAAAAGAAATGCTTAGCGCCATTTTGGCTGTTAAAGCTGGCGGCATGGCGTCCATACATGCCACCGTGGGCAATCTAAATAACCACATTGGTCTGCCATTAACCTTGCTTAAGCTGCGTGACAGCCATCAGTACGCGGTATTGGAAATGGGCATGAATCATTTAGGTGAAATAGCCTATTTAAGCGATTTGGCCAAGCCGACCTTGGCGCTGATCAATAACGCCGGCACAGCGCACCTAGGTGAGTTGGGTTCACGCGATAAGATCGCTCAAGCCAAGGGTGAAATTTTCGCTGGGCTGGCTGCAAACGGGGTGGCGCTAATTAATGCCGACGAGGATTACGCGGCCTATTGGCGTGCACTTAATGCTGGTAAAAAAATCCTTACTTTTGCCATGGACCAAGCAGCCGATGTGCAGGCTAGCTATCAAGAACGGGCTGGTGATTGCATGGTGAACTTGCGCACCCCGGCCGGTGAAGTGGATTTTGTATTGCCAGTTATGGGCGTTCACAACGTCCGTAATGCGCTGGCCGCCAGCGCCGCTGCTTATGCGCTAGGGGTTTCTAACGCAGACATCGCCACTGGCTTGGCCGGATTCTCTGCCGTTAAAGGCCGTTTGCAAAACAAGATGGCCATCCATGGGGCGCGCTTAATTGACGACACCTATAACGCCAATCCAGATTCCATGAAAGCGGCCATAGACGTGCTGGCTAATCAGACCGGTGAAAAAATATTGGTGCTAGGGGACATGGGCGAATTGGGTGCGGATGCGGCGCGCTTGCATCGCGAGGTAGGCCAGTACGCCAAAACAAAAGGTTTGAAGCAATTGTATTGCTTGGGTGAATTGAGTCTTGAGATGGTGCAAGGCTTTGGTGTCGGCGCCGGCCATTTTGACGATGCCGCTGCATTGGCCGAGGCCATTAAGCCAAAGTTGTCTGCCCAGGTGACGGTATTAGTAAAAGGCTCGCGTTTCATGAAGATGGAGCGCGTGATCGATTTGTTGGACGAAAAAAACAATCAAACTAGCTTGTTGGAGAATCAATCATGTTATTAGAACTGGCCCGTTGGTTAGCCCACGACATACGTGGCTTCAATGTATTTAATTACATCACTTTGCGCGCCGTGCTTGCGACCTTAACGGCGTTGGCCATTTCCTTTATAGCCGGTCCCAGTGTGATTCGTAAGTTAACCGAATACAAAGTCGGTCAAGCGGTGCGCGATGATGGCCCGCAAAGTCATTTAATTAAAACCGGTACGCCTACCATGGGTGGCGCTTTAATCTTGGTGTCGATTGCGGTATCCACCCTGTTGTGGGCGGATTTAAGCAACCGTTTTGTTTGGGTGGTGCTGTTTACCACCATGGGTTTTGGCGCGGTGGGTTGGGTGGACGATTACCGTAAAGTGGTGCATAAAAATTCCAATGGCTTGTCGGCTAAGGCGAAGTTTTTTTGGCAAAGCCTGATAGGTTTAGCGGTGGCCGTGTTTCTCTATCGCACGCACTTAAGCAGCGTGGAAACGACCTTGATCGTGCCATTCTTTAAGCATCTTGTGCTGCCCTTAAGCGCTATTGGCTTCATTGTCCTGACCTACTTGGTGGTGGTGGGCAGCAGCAATGCGGTCAATTTAACCGATGGCCTAGACGGCTTAGCCATATTGCCGACCGTGATGGTGGCCAGTGCACTAGGCATTTTTGCTTACGTGGCCGGGCATTTGCATTTTTCCAGTTATTTGGGCGTGCCGCACGTGGCCGGTGCCAGTGAATTGATGGTGTTTTGCGCGGCCATGGCCGGTGCCGGTTTGGGCTTCCTGTGGTTTAACGCCTACCCAGCAGAAGTGTTCATGGGCGACGTTGGCGCCCTAGCATTAGGCGCGGCGCTCGGCATAGTGGCGGTCATTGTTCGCCAAGAAATCATCTTATTCATTATGGGAGGCGTGTTTGTGGTGGAAACCGTATCGGTGGCCATACAAGTGCTGTATTTCAAGTACACCAAACACACTACCGGCACAGGTCAACGCATCTTTTTAATGGCGCCCCTGCACCACCATTACGAAGAAAAAGGTTGGAAAGAAACGCAAGTGGTGGTGCGTTTTTGGATCATCAGCATGATGCTGGTGTTAATTGGATTGGCTAGCTTGAAATTAAGATAAACCCATGCAACTGTTAAAAGACAAAAAAGTATTGGTACTAGGCCTGGGTGAAACCGGCTTATCCGCCTTGCGTTGGTTAAAGACGCAAGGGGCTAATTTGTCTGCGGCCGATACCCGCGAAATGCCACCTGGCATGGATGCATTGCACAATGAAATGCCTGAAGTGCAGGTGCATAGCGGGCCGTTTAGCGCCCAGCTGTTTGAGAAAATTGATTTGGCCGTGATCAGCCCAGGCGTGGCCTTAAGTGAACCGGCAATCCAAGTGGCGATAAAAAACGGCCTCAGCGTGGTCGGCGACGTGGAATTGTTTGCGCAATTTAGACCGGCTTCGGCCAAGGTCATCGCCATTACCGGTTCCAACGGCAAAACAACGGTCACCAGTTTAGTCGGCCAAATTTGCCAAGCGGCCGGCTTAAAAACCATTGTTGCCGGCAATATTGGTTTGCCGGTATTGGACAGCTTGGCCATGGCCAAGCCGGATGTTTATGTCCTGGAGCTGTCCAGCTTTCAATTGGAAACCACGCACAGTTTGCAAGTGGATGCCGCGACCATGCTTAATTTGTCTGAAGACCACATGGATAGGTACGACAGCTTGCAGGATTACGCGATTGCCAAAGCGCATATTTTTTACCAAGCCAGCCTGCAAGTGCTGAACTTGGATGATGCCTGGAGCATGATGCTGGCCAGACCCAAATTGCCACAGTTGAGCTTTGGCTTGTCCGAACACGCCGATTTTAGTTTGCGGCAAATAGACGGAGAAAGCTGGTTGTGCGAGGGTGAAAAACAGCTGGTCAACAGTCAAGATTTAAAAATTGCCGGCTTGCACAATGCTGCGAATGCGTTGGCGGCCGTGGCCTTAAGCCGTGCCATAGGCATAGATTACGCGCCCATCATCCAAACCCTATATAACTTCAAAGGCTTGCCGCACCGTGTGGAGTGGGTGGCCAATATAGACGAGGTGGATTATTACGATGATTCCAAAGGCACCAACGTGGGGGCCAGTTGCGCTGCGCTGGCCGGCATGTACAAAGGTGGGCTGCCACAAAAAGTGGTGCTGATTGCTGGCGGTGATGGCAAAGGTCAAGACTTCTCGCCTTTGGCTCATGCGGTTAAGGCTAATGCTCGCGCCGTGGTGTTAATGGGACGTGATGCAGACAAAATAGAAGCGGCCTTGCTTGGCACCGACGTTGCCATATACCGTGCATTGGATTTGCCTGAGGCCGTCAGTATCGCTAGAAAATTAGCCCATAGCGGCGATGCCGTGTTGTTGTCACCGGCATGCGCAAGCTTCGATATGTTTAAAAATTACGTGCACCGAGCCGAGGTGTTTGTTGCTGCAGTCATGGCCATGCAGCCTAGTTTGAAGGAAACAGCATGATCACCACCATGTTAGATCGCGAACGCATCAACGCCCCCACCTACGACGAAGGCTTTCTTTGGGCGGTATTGTGTTTGCTGGGCATCAGTTTGGTGATGGTGTATTCGGCCTCTATTGCCATCGCTGAAGCCGACAAAGGCGTGGGCCATAACAGCAGCTATTATTTAGTGCACCAGGCGGCCTTCATGTTGGTCGGTATCGTTTCGGCCTTTATCGCGTTCAATATTCCCATCGCTTGGTGGCAAAAAATGGCACCGTATTTATTCTTAATTGGTTTGGCTTTGTTGGTGCTGGTGCTGATTCCTGGCATAGGCTTAAAAGCCGGCGGCAGTCGCCGTTGGCTGAAAATGTTTGTGGTGAATCCGCAGCCCTCGGAATTCATGAAGCTGTTTGCCGCGATTTACGTGGCCGATTACACCGTGCGTAAAGCGGCGGTGATGGACAGCTTTAGGCGCGGCTTTATGCCCATGGTTGGGGTGATGGTCTTGGTTGGCTTTTTATTGCTGCGTGAACCGGATTTTGGCGCGTTTGCCGTGATTGCCGCGATCTCCATTTCCATCCTATGGCTAGGCGGCATTAATGGCAAAATCTTTGCCGGGTTGCTGACCTTGTTGCCTATCGCCATCGTAGGGCTAATCTGGAGTTCGCCTTACCGCATGCAGCGCGTCATCGGCTTTATGGACCCATGGGCCGACCCCTATGGCAAGGGTTACCAACTATCGCATGCCTTGATTGCATTTGGCCGTGGCGAATGGTTGGGCGTGGGCTTGGGCGCCAGCGTGGAAAAATTGCTGTATTTACCCGAGGCGCACACCGACTTCCTATTGGCCGTGATCGCCGAAGAGTTGGGTTTTGTCGGTGTGTTGACGGTCATAGGCTTGTTTGCCTGGATAGTCATCCGCTCCTTTGGCATAGCCAAAGAAGCCATTGCCAATGAACGCTATTTTTCTGCCTTATTGGCCCAAGGTTTAGGCGTGTGGATGGGCGTGCAAGGCATCATCAACATGGGCGTGAACACCGGCTTGTTACCCACCAAAGGATTGACCTTGCCCCTGATGTCGTTTGGCGGCACCGGTATTTTAGTCAATTGCGTGGCCATGGCCATCGTGTTGCGCGTGGATTTTGAAAACCGACGTTTGCAAAAAGGCTTGCCGGCATGAGTAAAACCTTAATGATCATGGCAGGCGGCACAGGCGGGCATGTTTACCCGGCTATGGCGGTGGCGGATGCCTTATTGGCCCAGGGCTGGAAGGTAGTTTGGTTGTGCACCGAGGGCGGCATGGAAAACCGCTTGATTGCCAATAAACCCTACCAAAAAGCCATGATCAGCATGCGTGGTGTGCGTGGCAAAGGCTACCTAGGCTGGTTGCTATTGCCATTTAAATTACTTATAGCGCTTAGTCAGAGTGCGCTGGCCATGCGTCAGCATCAACCTGATGTGGTATTGGGCATGGGCGGCTTTGCCGCATTCCCTGGCGGCTTAATGGCTAAGCTATTGGGCAAGCCATTGGTCGTCCATGAGCAAAATTCCGTGGCCGGTTTGACCAACAAAGTATTGGCCCCGCTAGCGAATAAAGTGCTGGCGGCTTTCCCCGCGGCATTTGGTGCTAAAGCCCTGTTGCTAGGCAACCCAGTAAGGGCGGACATATGCGCGATAGCCGAGCCAGCCAAACGGGCAAAAGGACGTCGTGGTCCATTGCGTCTGCTGGTAGTGGGTGGCAGCTTAGGCGCGCAGGCATTAAACGAAGTGTTGCCTTTGGCTTTGGCTCAATTGGATAAAAAAGACCGGCCTATCGTGGTGCACCAAGCCGGCGAAAAACACATAGTGAATTTAACACAGCGTTACCAGCAACTGGCAGTGGATGCCGAGCCTAAAGCCTTCATCGACGACATGGCCGCCATGTATGCTTGGGCGGATTTGCTGATCTGCCGCGCCGGCGCCTTAACCGTGGCCGAATTATCCGCCGCCGGGGTGGCCAGCTTGTTGGTGCCTTTTCCGCACGCGGTGGACGACCATCAAACCGGCAATGCCCATTATTTATCCGATGCCGGTGCAGCACTGCTGATGCCGCAAGCTGAATTTACGGTGGAAAAAGTAGCGGCCTTGTTGCAAGGCATGACGCGCGAGCAATGCTTGGACATGGCCATAAAAGCCAGAGGCTTAGGCATGCCCGAGGCGACGACTAAAGTGGCAACCATTTGCATGGAGCTGGCAGCATGAAACACAAAGTCAAAAACATCCATTTTGTAGGCATAGCCGGCTCGGGCATGAGCGGGATTGCCGAAGTGTTGATTAATTTAGATTTCACTGTTAGCGGTTCGGATTTGGCGGTTAATGCCACGACCAAGCGTTTGACGGATTTCGGTGCCACCGTTTACCAAGGCCACGCGGCAGAAAATCTAGGGGCGGCCGACGTGGTGGTGGTATCCAGCGCGGTCAACGAAGCCAACCCAGAGGTTAAGGCCGCTAGATTGAAAAACATACCGGTGGTGCCGCGGGCGCTGATGTTGGCAGAGTTGATGCGTTTTAGACAGGGCATCGCGGTGGCCGGCACCCACGGCAAGACTACCACCACCAGTTTGATTGCCAGTATTTTAGCCGAAGCCGGCATGGACCCTACCTACGTGATAGGCGGCAAGTTAGAGGCCGCCAATGCCAATGCTAAATTGGGCACCGGTGAATACATCGTCGCCGAAGCGGATGAGTCGGACGCGTCATTTTTACACCTTACACCGGTGATGGCGGTCGTGACCAATATCGACCAAGATCACATGGAAACCTATGAGCACAGCTTTGATAAGCTCAAGAGTGCTTTTGTGGAATTCCTACAACAGTTGCCGTTTTGGGGCATGGCGGTGGTGTGCATAGACGACGCCAATATACGGCAAATTTTACCTAGGGTGACCAAGCCGGTGATGACCTATGGCTTTAGTGAGGCGGCAAAAGTTAGGGCGATTAACGTCAAAGCCGATGCCGGAAAAATGCATTTTACCGTACAACGCATTAATGGCGTGACCACGGAAATGGACGTCACCCTCAACTTACCGGGCAAGCATTATGTGCTGAATGCCTTGGCAGCCATTGCCATCGCCAGTGAATTGAATGTGCCGGATGAGGCCATTATCAAAGCCTTAAAAGACTTTAAAGGCGTCGGCCGCCGTTTTGAACGCTACGGCGAGGTGCCGCTAGCAGCGACGGATAAGCGCAAAGCGGGCAGCTTCACCCTAATTGACGATTACGGTCACCACCCGGTTGAAATGCAAGCGGTGATTGCCGCGGCCCGGGCTGCATTTCCAGGTCGTCGCTTGGTGTTGGCGTTTCAACCGCATCGCTACACGCGCACGCGCGATTGCTTTGAAGATTTTGTCCGGGTCTTATCCAGCGCCGACGCGATTTTGTTAACCGAGGTGTATGCCGCTGGTGAAGCGCCGATAGTCGCGGCCGATACGCGCACCTTAATGCGCTCGGTGCGTTTGGCGGCAAAAGTGGAGCCCCTTTTTGTTGAATCGACCGATGCCTTGCCCAGCGCCATATTGGCCATCGCCCAAGACCAGGATGTGGTCATCGTCATGGGTGCCGGGTCCATTGGTCAAGTGGCGGCTAAGACCCGCACCCTAGCGATGGAGGGCGTTTAAGTTATGCAAGCGGCCAGCACCCATCCATTGGCAGGCAAGCTACTGCAAAACGAACCCATGTCCCAGCACACAAGCTGGCGTGTGGGCGGCCTTGCCGATCAATTGTACATACCGGTGGATTTGGCCGATTTACGTGCCTTTTTACAGCAAGTAGGCGATCAGCAGCCCATCCATTTTGTCGGCTTGGGTTCGAATTTGTTGGTGAGGGATGGCGGCTTACGCGCGACCGTGGTGTCTATGCATAACGTCTTGACGGACATGCGTGTGCAAGGCGATTTGATCTACGCGGAATCGGGTGTGACTTGTGGCAAATTGGCAAAATTTTGTGCCAAACAAAGCCGCCAAGGGGCGGAGTTTTTTGCCGGCATCCCCGGCACCTTAGGCGGCGCTTTGGCCATGAATGCCGGTTGCTATGGCTGGGAAACATGGGATGCGGTTGACAGCGTCATCACCATTAATCGCCATGGCGAGCTGCATAAACGTTCGGCCAAGGAATTTGTCGCCAGCTACCGGCACATCAACATGCCGTTGCAGGGCGAATGGTTTGTGGCGGCTTGGTTAAAGTTTGAGGCCGGCGATGCGAAAGTGGCCGCGCAAAAAATTAAGGATTTGTTGGCCAGTCGTTTGGCCTCGCAGCCGCTTAATTTACCCAGTGCCGGCTCGACCTTCAGAAACCCTGAGGGCGACTACGCGGCACGTTTAATTGAGGCCTGTGGCTTGAAAGGCTATTTGATAGGTGGCGCACAAGTGTCGGAAAAGCACGCTAATTTTATAGTCAACATCGGAGGCGCCACGGCCTTGGATATAGAGCTGTTAATTAAGCACATGCACGACACGGTGTTGGAACAGTTTGGTGTGGCCTTGCAACAAGAAGTGAAAGTAATAGGTGATTATGTTTAATGCATTGATAAAAAACGCCGCAGTGGCACAAGCAGGAGTGGGGCATGAGTAAATTCGGCAAAGTAGCGGTATTGCTTGGGGGCTTGTCCGCTGAACGTGAGGTGTCACTCAAAAGTGGTGCTGCCGTATTGGCCGCTCTGCAAGCACAAGGCGTAGACGCGCAGGGCTTTGATCCACGCGACTTGCCTTTGCACGACTTGGAAAAATTCGATCGGGTATTCATTAATTTGCACGGTCGCTTTGGTGAGGATGGCTGCATACAAGGGGCCTTGGAGCTATTGAGCATTCCTTATACCGGCAGTGGCGTGATGGCCTCGGCCATAGGCATGGATAAATGGCGCAGCAAATTGTTATGGCGCGCCATGGGCATAGTGACCCCGGATTTTGAGTTGCTCAATGCGCAAACGGATTTTGCCGCCATAGAAAAGAAATTGGGTTTGCCCTTATTTGTGAAGCCGGCCAATGAAGGCTCCAGCATAGGCATTAGCAAGGTGAAGCGCGCAGGCGACTTGGTGGCGGCTTATGCCTTAGCTGCCAAAGCCGATCCTTTGGTGCTGGCTGAAAAATTTGTCGGTGGCGGCGAATACACCGTGGGTATCTTAGCTAATGCCAAACAAGGCTTGGAGGCCCTGCCTATTGTTCGTATCGTGCCAAAAAACGAATTTTACGATTACGAGGCGAAGTACTTACGCAACGACACCGAGTATTTATGCCCTTGCGGTTTATCGCCTGAAAAAGAGGCCTTAATTCAGCAAGAGGCGATTGCCGCGTTTCAAGCATTAGGCTGCAGCGGCTGGGGCCGAGTGGATTTCTTGATGGATGAAAATGGCCAGCACTATTTCCTAGAAGTGAACAGCAGCCCAGGCATGACCGATCACAGTTTGGTGCCGATGGCGGCAAAAGCGGCTGGCATCAGTTTTGAGCAATTGGTGATGCGCATATTGGAGTCGGCTGATGTGGGATAAACCTACATGGTTAAATTGGTTGGCTAATAGCTTATTGGCCATCAGTTTAGTGGCGATGCTTTACGCGGCCTTGTTTGCCGTGGTGCATTTGCCCATTTTCCCCTTACGCGAGGTGGTGGTTGAGGGGCAGTTAAATCATGTTAATCGTGAGCAGGTGAAGTTAATCGTGGCCAAGCATTTAAAGGGTAACTTTTTTACCTTGGATTTAATTAAGGCGCGCAATGCATTTAAAAAATTACCGTGGGCGCGTAACGTCAGTTTACGTCGTCGTTGGCCGGATAAATTGGAAGTGGTGATAGAAGAACACCAAGCCTTAGCCAGGTGGGGCAACGTTGCCCTGGTCAACACCCATGGCGAGTTATTTTATGCGGCCACTAATAAGGAGCTGCCGGTCTTTTTAGGCCCCGGGGACGGCGTCATAGAAGTGGCATCGCAATACATGGAAGTGAGCAAAAGTTTGAAAATGGCCGATTTAACGATTGCCACCTTGGCGCTCAGCCCAAGGCGGGCTTGGCAAGTGACGACCGCTAACGGCATGGTCATTGAGTTGGGGCGGGTCGATGTGGCGGCGCGCTTGGATAAATTTGTTCGGGTTTACCGCAACACCATTGCCAGCTTAAACATGAAAGTGGGCTACGCCGATTTGCGTTACCCAAATGGCTTTGCCGTGCGTAAACCGGTTGCGGCTGGTGCGATACGCACGGCCACAGCCGAGACTAAATCGCTGTCGCCCAATAAACAAAGTAGCCAAGCTGCGAAGCAATCCAGTAAACCCACTGCTAAGGGCCGTCAATCTGGCCGTAGCAAGAAACAAGCAGCCGTGAGCCGTGCATGAACGATGAAGGAGTAAGTAATGAGTAGAGACAGAGAAGATAAAAATTTAATAGTGGGCTTAGACATAGGCACATCCAAAATTGTCGCCATAGTCGGTGAGCTGCAGCCAGAGGGCACGGTAAAAGTGATAGGCCTTGGCCAGCATATTTCCCGCGGCTTGAAAAAAGGCGTGGTAATCAACATTGAGTCGACCATGCAATCGATACAGCGTGCGCTTGAAGAAGCCGAGCTGATGGCCGACTGCAAAATCAATAACGTCTATACCGGCATCGCTGGCAGCCATATCAAGAGTTTAAACTCACATGGCATGGTGAAAATTAAAGACGCCGAAGTGTCACAAATGGACGTCGATAGAGTGATAGAGACAGCTCGGGCGATTGCCTTGCCGGCTGATCAACAAATTCTGCATATCCTGACTCAGGATTACATCATCGACGGCCAAGAAGACGTGCGTGAGCCGCTGGGCATGAGTGGCATGAGGCTAGAAGCCAAAGTCCACATCGTCACCGGTGCCGTGGCTGCTGCACAAAACATCGTTAAATGCATCAAGCGCTGTGGCATAGAAGTCAGTGATTTGATCTTGCAACCACTGGCTTCGAGTATGGCCGTGTTAACCGAAGACGAAAAAGAATTGGGTGTGTGCTTGGTGGACATAGGTGGCGGCACGACCGACATTGCCGTGTTTAAACAAGGCGCGATACGCCACACCGCGGTGGTGCCGATTGCCGGTGATCAAATGACCAACGACGTGGCGGTGGCTTTCCGCACCCCCACGCAATCGGCCGAAGACATCAAAGTTAAATACGGTTGCGCCCTACGCCAATTGGCCGACTCGCGCGAGACGGTGGAAGTGCCTGGCGTGGATGGACGTGAACCGCGTCAATTGTCCGTGCAAACCTTGGCCGAAGTATTGGAGCCACGCGTGGTGGAACTCTATGAAATGGTCTTGAACGAATTGCGTCGCAGTGGCATGGAAGAAATGATTGCCTCTGGCATCGTCATTACCGGCGGCTCTGCCATGATGCGTGGCATGGTTGAATTGGGCGAGGAAATATTCCACATGCCAGTGCGCATGGGCTTGCCACGTTATGTAGGTGGCTTGTCGGAAGTGGTGGGTAACCCCCGTTATGCCACAGGCGTGGGCTTGGTTTTGATGGGTAAGCAGCAATTAGAGCGGCATTTAACCGGGCAAATGGAATCCGGTTCATTTGGCCGCATGATGGAAAAAATGAAGAGTTGGTTTCAAGGTAATTTTTAGTTTAGTAGCAAACGGTAGGGAGGGTGGTTTTAGGCAGGTAGGAGCTGGCTTAGTAAAGCGCAGAAACTAAGTGCAGTAGCCGAGGACCGCACTATTTTTTAAAAAGAGGAGATACACTATGTTTGAAATTATGGAAAGAAGTTCGCAAGAAGCCGTCATTAAGGTGATAGGCGTGGGCGGTTGCGGTGGTAATGCGGTGGCGCACATGATTGAAAAAAATGTTGGTGGCGTGGAGTTCATTTGCGCCAACACCGACATACAGGCTCTGAAGAAAAGCCAAGCAAAAACCATTTTACAAATGGGCGTGGCCATGACTAAAGGCCTAGGCGCAGGCGCAAAACCAGAAATTGGTCGCGAAGCCGCGCTTGAAGACCGAGATGCCATTGCTGAATTAATCGATGGCGCAGACATGTTGTTTATTACCGCTGGCATGGGTGGTGGCACCGGCACGGGTGCGGCACCGGTGATTGCCCAAGTAGCAAAAGAAATGGGCATATTGACCGTGGCTGTGGTGACTAAGCCTTTTGTTTTCGAAGGTAAACGCACCAAAGTCGCCATAGAAGGCTTGGAAGAATTGTCCAAGCACGTGGATTCCTTGATTGTCATTCCTAACGAAAAACTCATGGAAGTGCTGGGTGAAGACGTGCCTTTCTTGGATGCCTTCAGCGCGGCCAATGACGTATTGCATAACGCGGTTTCTGGTATCGCTGAAATCATCAATTGCCCAGGTTTGGTTAACGTCGACTTTGCCGATGTGCGCACTGTAATGGGTGAGATGGGCATGGCTATGATGGGTTCAGCCATCGCCACCGGTCCGGATCGCGCCCGCATCGCTGCCGAACAAGCCGTGGCCAGTCCTTTGTTGGAAGACGTCAACTTAGCCAACGCACGAGGCGTTTTGGTGAACATCACCAGTTCCGCATCGTTCAAAATGAAAGAATACTACGACGTGATGAACACCATCAAAGCTTTCACGGCCGATGACGCCACCGTCATTGTTGGTAATGTGTTTGATGAAACCATGGGCGACGAACTGCGTGTGACCATGGTCGCCACGGGTTTAACCGGCGCAGGAAGAAGGCCGCAAAAACCAGTCTTGGTGCCGCAACAAATTGTGCGTGACGGCACCACGAACCAACCTATTTATGCTAACGGCACGAATGCTTACGAGTCCGCCGTCATGGATGAAGCGCCGCAGGTGTTCGGCTCGAACAGCCGTCGCGCGCAAGTGGAAGCGATGAAAATGTCTGGGGTAGAAGAATACGATATCCCGGCTTTTTTACGTAAACAAGCCGACTAATGACTTAATTGGCCACCCAAAGCGCTGAATTACTTAGGTTTATGGGCTATTACGTGTCAGCATGTTGCGCTTGCAACTATGCTGCTATGCTGAGCTCTAAGGTGTGCTTAAGGGAGGACGGTTAGGGATGGTTAGCTTATGTTAAAGCAACGGACATTAAAAACAGCAATTAGCACTACCGGTGTTGGTATGCACAACGGCGAAAAGGTTACTCTTACCCTGCGCCCGGCTGCCGCTGACACGGGCATTGTTTTCAAACGGGTTGATCTGCCTCAACCCAATGAAATTTTGGCCAGCCCCACTGCTGTTAATGACACGCATTTGTGCTCGGCGGTCGAAGTCGATGGTGTTCGCGTCGCGACCGTTGAGCACATCATGTCCGCCTTAGCTGGATTAGGCATAGATAATGCCTACGTCGAAGTCAATGCGGCTGAAATGCCGATTATGGACGGCAGTGCCGGGCCATTTATTTATTTATTGCGTGAGGCCGGCATAGTCGAGCAAGCGGCCAGTAAGAAATTCATACGCATTAAAAAACCCGTGGAAATCATCGATGGCGATAAATGGGTGCGCTTTGAGCCTTATCATGGTTTCAAGGTGGATTTCACCATCGCCTTCGATCACCCGGTTTTCGAGGGTGTGCTCAATCAGGTCAAGATGGATTTTGCCACCGATTCCTACGTGCAAGCCATTAGTCGAGCGCGCACCTTCGGCTTTATGCACGAGGTGGAGTATTTGCGCTCCAACGGCTATGCCCGTGGGGGCAGCTTAGACAACGCCATTGTT
>CAJBBQ010000119.1 GCA_903951385.1 uncultured Pseudomonadota bacterium | reverse complement strand
TCAATCAAGCGTTGTTGCTGATCCAAAATAGAGTGGTTGTAGCGTTTTAGTTTTTCAACGTAAGGTTTATCCGCTTTAAGTTCTTCGGCTAACCAGTCTTGGTTGCATTCGTTGCCTGGGAAAGACTTGATAAAATGCGTGCGTGGCATGCCGGATTTTTCTACACAGAAATCCAACACTTTACGCTCATGTCCGCGCACCGTTTCAACCAAATTACGCACTTGATCACACAGACCTTCAACCTGTTTAGGTGAAAAGCGGAAAGCCGTCAGTTCAACTAAAATTTCAGCTAATAAGGCTTGGTATTCTGCATCTTGAGAGCCCCTAACTGGCAAAATGGCCGTCATTTTTTGGTTGGCAGCGCGCACAGCGGCAAAGCGTTTAATCACTTCTTCTTTTAGTTTAGCCAATGCTTCTGCAGAAATGGCGGCGGCTTTTGCCCCGTCTTCGTCTTCTTCAGCTTCTTCGTCTACCTCTTCTTCTGCCTCGTCTTCGGCGCTGGCCAATGCCACCGCGTCCACTGCGCCGACGTCAGAGTCAATCAAGCCATCAACCAAATCGTCTACACTCAGTTCATCGCTTTCCACTTTGTCGACTAAAGCCAATAAAGCGGAGATGGTGGTTGGGCAGGCGGCAATCGCTTGCACCATGTGTTTTAAACCGTCTTCAATACGGCGTGCAATTTCTACTTCGCTTTCGCGAGTCAGCAAATCTACCGTACCCATTTCACGCATGTACATGCGCACAGGATCCGTGGTGCGACCGAAATCGGAATCAACGGTGGCCAGCGCTTGTTCGGCTTCTTCTACGGCGTCTTCATCGGTAACAGCAGGTGGTGCATCAGACATCAGCAATACTTCAGCGTCAGGCGCTTCTTCGTATACTTGAATGCCCATGTCATTGATCATGCCGATGATGCCATCGATCTGTTCGGAGTTTTGCACGTCATCGGGCAGATGATCGTTAATTTCGGCGTAGGTTAGGTAGCCGCGCTCTTTACCTAAAATGATCAGCGATTTGAGGCGCGAGCGACGTTCGTCCGCGTTAGCTTCTTGCTCTTCCGGGCTTATAAACTCAACCTTCTTTTTTTCAGCTGTTTGATCGCTTTTCTTTGGTCTTGCCATGACGCACCTCTAGTTTATGCACACCCTATTACTGACTGCTTGTTTGAATAGAATGAAAGTGATTTTTTACAACCCTGCATTATAGCAGAATTTAAGGCTATTTTGACTTGGGCTTGCTCGCAAAACTTTTCAGTTGATTGCGCTCGTTTTCAGTCAGGCTGCTTAAGGGTTTTTCACTTATTTTCGCCAGCAATGCTTGATCGGTTTTTTGCGCGTACAACTGTTGTAATTGTTGCCTGGCGCCGGCTAATTCTTGCGCCAAATCCAGCGTTTCATCGAGCACGTTTAGGGCTTGCTCTAGTTCACGCTGTAAGGCGATGTCTATTTGCCCTTCTAATGCACGCATAATCACCACCGGTTTGGCTTGCGGATTTTGCAAGCAAATGGTTATGGTTTTTTGCAGCAGCAACTCATTGGCAGAATCGCCAATCAGCCACTCTAAATCATTAGCGGTAGCCAATTCGGGATGCATCACCAGGGTTAAACAAAACCGTTGGTGCAGGGAATGCGTGGTGCGCGTGAGTTTTGGTCGGGCGGGCGTGGGCGTTTTATTTAGGTTAGGCAACTTCAACAAGACTTGCATTTCATCGGTCGACAGTTGCGCCAATTCCGCTACTTTTTTACGTAAATACATGGCGCTTCGCGGCGCTTGAATTTGCTGCATGATGGGCTCGGCATCGTTTAAAAAACGCACTTTGTCTTCTTGGCTTTGTAAGGGGTTATCGGCACTTAAATGCATCAAAATGTATTGCGAAAGCGGCGTGGCCAATTTAATTTCGGCTTCAAATTTTTCTCGGCCAAATTCGCGCACGTATGAATCGGGGTCGTGCTCTATGGGCAAAAATAAGAAAGACAATTTGAGTCCGTCCGTTAAGGCTGGCAAGGCATTCATCGCGGCTCGCCAGGCAGCAGTTTGCCCGGCTTTATCGCCATCAAAACAAAAGACAATTTCGTCGGTTTGGCGCATTAGCTTGCTGATATGAAACGGCGTAGTGGCAGTGCCCAATGCCGCCACGGCATAATCGATGCCAAACTGTGCCAAGGCCACAACATCCATATAACCTTCCACGACCAAGACGCGGCCTACGTCGCGTATGGCACGCCTTGCTAAAAACAATCCGTATAACTCATGGCCTTTTTGATCGTGGATGGGAAACATAATGCGGTCGCGGAAGCGATCGTAGCGTTTGCCTTGTTCATTTTCGACTACTAGGCCGGCCACTTTAAGTGCTTCGTTGTCGTATTGAGGGAACACACTTTGCAAATTTTGCCAGCCAGCTGGCGCATAGCCTACCTGAAATTTAGCGGCTATTTGACCACTCAGGCCACGGCCTTTTAAGTAGGCAATGGCCCGATCGGATTGCTTGAGTTGCTCTTTGTAGTATTGCGCTGCTTGTTGTAAGGCGTCTTGCAAGCCCACCACCACTTTAGCTGCTGGTTTGTCTGGATCACGAGTTTCTTGCGGCACTACCATGCCGACCGATCTGGCTAATTCGTTGATGGCCTCGACAAAGCTTAAGCCTTGGTATTCCATTAAAAAGCCTAAGGCTGTTCCGTGTGCGCCGCAGCCAAAGCAATGGTAGAACTGCTTGCTAGGGCTGACGGTAAAGCTAGGGGATTTTTCATTATGAAAGGGGCAGCAGGCAGAGTAATTGGCCCCGGCTTTTTTTAAAGCCACGTTTTTGTCTATAACATCGACAACATCAACGCGGTTTAGCAGTTCTTGGATAAAACTTTCTGGGATCATAATGGTGAGTATAAATTAAAAAAAGGAGCCTATCGCTCCTTAATTTTAATGACCCGTTTTACCGGTTTAACTTAAACGGGTTTTGATTAATCCGGATAGTTTACCCATGTCGGCGCGACCAACAACCAGCGGCTTAATGGCGGCCATGACTTTACTCATGTCTTTTATGCCGTCTGCGCCGGTGTCTGTGATGGCTTGCTCTAGCAAGGCCGCCACTTCAGCGTCAGTCAGTTGTTGGGGTAAATAGGTTTGCAGAACCGATACTTCGAATTTTTCTACATCGGCTAAATCGTGGCGATTGGCACCTTCATAGGCGCTGATGGAATCGCGACGCTGCTTGAGCATTTTTTCTATCGCAGCCAGGACGTCCGCGTCATTCAATTCGATGCGCTCATCCACTTCACGTTGCTTGATGGCGGCTTGCAGTAAACGTATGGCACCTAAACGCGCGCTGTCTTTAGCGCGCATTGCGGTTTTCATGTCTTCAGTTATTTTTGCTTTTAAGGACAAGGGGCAAAAACGAAATTAGAACAATTTTGCAGGAAGCGTTTGTTTCATTAAACGACGGTATTGACGTTTAACAGCAGCAGCAGCTTTACGTTTACGTTCCCATGTTGGTTTTTCATAAAATTCGCGAGCGCGAAGATCATTTAACAAACCGGTTTTTTCAATTAAGCGTTTAAAACGGCGAAGGGCAACGTCAAACGGCTCATTTTCTTTTACGCGTACACTAGACATTCGATCTCTCTTATAGGCAACAGTATTAATAATTTATTCGCGTTTCTAAAATTCGGCCAGTGCTGAATCGCAAGTGGCTCTCAGAAACCGAGAAAAGTCGGCTATTCTAATCGCATAATCGTTTTTATTCAAATACTTTTACGCATTTGCGCTTGGTTTCGACTATTTATTAGCGAAATACGTAATAATTCCACTTCACGATCTTTGAAGTCGCTTAAACCATGTTAATTCTAGGTGTTGAATCCTCTTGTGACGAAACAGGGCTTGCCTTATACGATAGCGAGCATGGCTTGTTGGCGCACGCATTGCATAGCCAAGTAGCCATGCACGCCGAGTACGGTGGCGTGGTGCCAGAGCTGGCCTCGCGCGATCACATACGCCGCGTG
This sequence comes from uncultured Pseudomonadota bacterium, assembly GCA_903951385.1. Taxonomy (GTDB): domain Bacteria; phylum Pseudomonadota; class Gammaproteobacteria; order Burkholderiales; family Methylophilaceae; genus Methylotenera; species Methylotenera hypolimnetica. Next base: position 209 of record CAJBBQ010000119.1, on the reverse strand, counting down.
CTGCCATTGACCGAACGTGTTTTGTTGGATGCCGGAAAAACCTTGCAAGACATTGATGCGATTGCATACACACAAGGCCCCGGCTTGTCTGGTGCATTGTTAGTGGGCACTAGCTTCGCAGCTTCTTTAGCCTTTAGTCTGGGCATTCCCACCGTACAAGTGCACCATCTGGAAGGCCATTTGTTAGCGCCTTTGCTGGAAGACAATCC
>CAJBBQ010000118.1 GCA_903951385.1 uncultured Pseudomonadota bacterium | reverse complement strand
ATTGATTATGCCGGCATGGCCCTTGCGCCTTGGATAGGCGAGGCTTTTCTGCGATAATGGTGTTTTCATTATTTTGAGAGTCCAAGCAAATGGCACAATTTGACAATGTTAGTGTTAAAAAGAAAGCCAACATCTATTTTGACGGCAAGTGCGTCAGTCACACCGTGATGTTTCCCAATGGCACGCGCAGCACCATAGGCGTGATTTTCCCAGGCACCTTAACCTTCAACACTGCGGCACCTGAATTAATGGAAATCAATTTGGGCGCTTGTAAAGTGCGTCTGCAAGGTGAGACCAGTTGGACAGCCTATAAAGCAGGCGATAAATTTACCGTGCCAGCCAATTCAAGTTTTGATATCGACGTCAGCGAAACGCTGGATTACGTTTGCCATTTTGAGTAATGCATGGCGCCTAGCGCCTGCTTGGTATTGAGGAGAGAATATGCCCAGTTTTGATATTTCATCTGAAGTGGATATGGTGGCACTGAAAAATGCCATAGACACGGCCGGTAAGCAAATTACCAATCGTTATGACTTTAAAGGGACGTCGGCCAAAGTGGAGCTGAATGAAAAAGACAGCATCATCACTTTGTATGGCGATAACGATTTTCAGCTAGATCAAATCAAAGACATCTTGTTGCCTGGCATGGAAAAAAAAGAGCCGGATTCAACTAAGCGTCTGGAACATAAAGACGTGCAGAAGGTAGGCGGCAATAAAGTCAAGCAAGAACTTAAAATCAAGGATGGCATAGACAGCGATTTGGCTAAGCGCATCGTCAAGCTGATTAAGGATTCGGGCTTGAAAGTGCAGGGCAGCATACAAGGCGATACCGTTCGAGTGAATGGCGCCAAGCGTGATTTGTTGCAAGATGCCATTGCCTTTGTGAAAAAATCCGTGACCGACTTTCCCTTGCAGTTTGGTAACTTTAGAGATTAATAAAACCGTGCGCCTAGCGTCTTTTTGCTAGGCAGCACTTTGTAGGCTTAGGTTAAAAATATGGCAAAAACGCTGTACGATAAATTGTTTGATAGTCATGTGGTGCACGAGGAAAACGGCGCCGCCTTAATATACATAGACCGCCATTTGGTGCATGAAGTAACCAGTCCGCAAGCTTTTGAGGGTTTGCGCTTGGCCAATCGTAAGCCATGGCGTGTAGCATCCATCGTCGCTACGGCTGACCATAACACACCTACCAATGGCTGGGATAAGGGCTTGGCAGGCATAGCCGATCCGGTGGCCAGGTTGCAAATTGAAACCTTGACGGAAAACATAGCCGAGTTCGGCGCAAAAGCCTACTTCCCCTTCATGGATGCGCGACAAGGCATAGTGCACGTGGTTGGCCCTGAGCAAGGTGCAACCTTGCCAGGCATGACGGTGGTTTGCGGCGATTCGCATACCAGCACGCACGGCGCGTTTGGTGCCTTAGCACACGGCATAGGCACATCGGAAGTGGAACACGTGATGGCCACCCAGTGTTTGGTGCAAAAAAAATCCAAAGCCATGCAAGTCTTGGTGGAAGGTCAGTTGGGCCCCATGGTCACGGCCAAGGACGTGGCATTAGCCATCATAGGTAAAACCGGCACCGCTGGCGGCAATGGTTATGCCATTGAATTTGCTGGTTCGGCAATACGCGGTCTTTCCATGGAAGGGCGCATGACGCTTTGCAATATGGCGATTGAAGCCGGTGCGCGTGCCGGTATGGTGGCGGTGGATGACACCACCATTAATTACATTAAAGGCCGTCCTTACGCGCCTAAAGCAGATCAATGGGATGCTGCCGTGGCATATTGGCGCACCTTGCAATCCGATGCGGGGGCACAATTTGATTTAGTGGTGCGCTTGCAAGCCGAAGACATTAAGCCGCAAGTCACTTGGGGCACCTCGCCGGAAATGGTGGTGGCCATAGACGGGCGTGTACCTAGTTTGGATCTGGCTAAAAACGCCGTGCAAAAAGCCGATTGGGAGCGTGCTTACGCTTACATGGGTTTACAACCTAACACGCCAATTAGCGAAATTCGTATAGACAAAGTATTCATCGGCTCCTGCACCAATTCGCGTATCGAAGACCTGCGCGCAGCGGCTGCCGTTGCCAAAGGTAAACGCGTGGCGGCTAACGTCAAATTGGCCCTAGTCGTACCCGGCTCTGGATTAGTCAAAGCCCAAGCCGAACAAGAGGGCTTGGATAAGGTATTTAGCGAAGCCGGTTTTGAATGGCGTCAGCCTGGCTGTTCCATGTGTTTGGCCATGAATGCTGACCGTTTGGAGGCAGGTGAACGCTGTGCCTCAACTTCAAACCGCAATTTTGAAGGCAGGCAAGGTCAAGGTGGGCGTACTCATCTAGTTAGCCCAGCCATGGCGGCTGCGGCTGCCATCGCGGGTCACTTTGTTGACGTCAGCCATCAATAATAACCATTAATACTGATTAAAATTAAGCAAATTAAAGACGAAAAACATGCAAGCTTTCACCCAATTAAACGGTTTGGTTGCCCCTTTAGACAGAGCCAACGTCGACACCGACGCGATCATCCCTAAGCAATTTTTGAAGTCCATCAAGCGTTCCGGTTTTGGCGTGAATGCCTTTGATGAATGGCGTTACCTAGATCACGGTGAGCCAGGTATGGATAACAGCAAGCGTCAAATTAATCCGGACTTTGTGCTCAATCAAGCCCGCTATCAAGGCGCCAGCATATTGCTTACCCGCGAAAATTTTGGCTGCGGCTCCAGCCGCGAGCATGCGCCATGGGCCTTGGAAGACTTTGGTTTCAAAGTCATTATTGCTTCCAGCTACGCCGATATTTTTTATAACAATTGCTTTAAGAATGGCATGCTGCCCATCGTATTAAGTGCCGATATTGTTGACAGCTTATTTAAGCAAGTGGCGGCAACGCCGTATTATAAATTGCAGGTTGATTTGGCCGCACAAACAGTGAGCACACCATCGGGTGAGAGCTTCAGTTTTAGCGTGGACGCCTTCCGTAAGCACTGCTTATTAAACGGGCTGGATGACATAGGCTTGACCATGCAACACCAAGACAAAATTAAAGCCTTTGAAGCGCGCCATCAGCAAGCTCAGCCATGGCTTTATAATTAAGATTAAATAAAACCCTAACGGAAAAAAAGAAGATGAAATTAGCGATATTGCCAGGCGATGGCATAGGACCGGAAATCGTGGCGCAGGCTGTTAAAGTGCTAAAAGCCCTAAATTTAAACATGACCATGACCGAGGCGCCGATAGGCGGTGCCGGTTACGAAGCATCAGGCGATCCACTACCAGACGCCACTTTGCAATTGGCTTTGGATTCGGATGCGGTGTTGTTGGGCGCGGTAGGCGATTGGAAATACGACAAATTAGAACGCCATTTACGCCCTGAGCGTGGTTTATTGCGCATACGTAAGGCCTTGAATTTATTCGCTAACTTGCGACCAGCCTTGCTTTATCCAGAATTAGCTGGCGCTTCTACATTGAAACCGGAAGTGGTGTCCGGTTTGGACATCATGATAGTCCGTGAGCTCACCGGCGACATTTATTTTGGCCAGCCGCGTGGCATTAGCACATTGCCAAACGGTGAGCGCGAAGGCATTAACACCATGCGCTACTGTGAATCCGAAATTCGTCGCATAGGTCGCGTTGCCTTTGACATTGCCATGAAGCGCCGTCAACCCGGTCAGAAAGCCAAAGTCTGTTCCGTGGACAAAGCCAACGTGTTGGAAACCACCGAGTTATGGCGCCAAGTCATGATAGAACTGTCGGCTGAGTACCCTGAAGTGGAATTAAGCCATATGTACGTGGATAACGCCGCCATGCAGTTAATTCGTGCGCCTAAGCAATTTGACGTGATGGTGACGGGTAATATTTTTGGCGACATATTATCCGACGAGGCCTCCATGCTAACCGGCTCCATAGGCATGTTGCCGTCGGCCTCATTGGATGAAAACAACAAAGGCATGTACGAGCCTAGTCATGGCTCGGCACCCGATATTGCCGGTAAAAACATTGCCAATCCATTGGCTACGATATTGTCGGCAGCGATGATGTTGCGTTATACCTTTAACGATGAAAGCAATGCCTTGCGCATAGAAAATGCCGTTAAGAAAGCCTTGGCGCAAGGTTACCGTACGGCCGATATTGCGACGGATGGTTGCAAGCAAGTGGGTTGCAGTGAGATGGGCGATGCCGTGGTGGCAGCGCTGTAAAGTCGCAGTGGTAATTTAAAATAACGGATATTTGAAAGTTTAGGATGCAGCGTATGTTAAAAGTGGGTTTGGTCGGTTGGCGTGGCATGGTGGGTTCTGTGCTGATGCAGCGCATGATGGAAGAGCAGGATTTTGCCTTGATAGACCCGCAATTTTTTACCACGTCGCAAATTGGTGCCACTGCCCCTAACGTAGGCAAAGACACACCGCCATTGCAGGATGCCATGAGTGTGGCGCAGTTGAAAGCCATGGACGTGATTATTTCCTGCCAAGGTGGCGATTACACCGGTGAGGTGTTCCCTAAATTGCGCGCAGACGGTTGGACCGGTCATTGGATAGATGCAGCCTCAACATTGCGTATGGAAAAAGACGCGGTAATCGTGCTTGATCCGGTCAATATGCATGTGATTCAAGCGGCCTATGCTGCTGGTAACAAAAATTGGGTGGGCGGCAATTGCACCGTATCCTTGATGTTGATGGCATTAAATGGCTTATTCAAAGCCAATTTGGTTGAGTGGGCCACCTCCATGACCTACCAGGCAGCATCCGGTGCCGGCGCGCAAAACATGCGCGAATTACTCAAGCAAATGGGCGCAGCCCATGCCTCTGTCAGTGGCTTATTGGCCGACCCGGCTTCGGCTATTTTAGACATAGACCGTCGTGTCGCTAGCACATTGCGCGACGCGCAATTTCCCACGGAAAATTTTGGTGTAGCCTTGGCTGGCAGTTTGATTCCTTGGATAGACAAAGACCTAGGTAATGGCCAAAGTAAAGAGGAATGGAAAGGTGGCGTGGAAACTAATAAGATTTTAGGCCGCGAAGCCCATCCTATATTGATTGATGGCTTGTGCGTGCGTATTGGCGCCATGCGATGTCACAGTCAGGCCTTAACCATCAAGTTGACTAAAAATGTGCCACTGGATGAGATTGAGGCCATGCTAGCGGAAGCCAATCCATGGGCCAAGGTGGTGCCCAATGAGCGTGAAATTAGCATGCGTGAATTGACGCCAGCCGCCGTGACCGGCAAGTTGATGACCCCGGTGGGCCGTTTGCGTAAATTGAGCATGGGCGGTGAGTATTTATCGGCCTTTACCGTGGGCGATCAGTTGCTTTGGGGTGCTGCTGAGCCCTTGCGCCGCATGTTGCGTATCTTAATTGAAAAATAATGGCGGGTGAGCGTGACTAAGATTAAATTAATACCGGTGTTGTTGTTGCTTAGCCTGATGTTGGCACCGCTTAGTCACGCCGCCAGTTTAGGTAGCTTGAATCTAAGCTCTAACCTAGGCGAACCCTTGTTGGCTGAAGTTGAGGTGCTATTGGAGCCACAGGAGTCATTAAGTGGTTTGCAGGCCGCACTTGCCAGCGAGCAAGCCTACGCTAAGCAAGGCATTCGTTATCAATCCCATTACCTTGACCTTAAAGTTGAATTGCAACAAAACCCACAAGGTTTAGCGGTTTTAAAGCTTAGCTCTAGCTTGCCTATTAATGAGCCGTATTTGGATGTGTTGTTGCAACTCGATTGGGCAGCCGGTCGCTTGCAAAAACAATACATCGTCTTGCTGGATCCGCCACAACTGGCAGAAGCCGAACCCGAGGCGATAGTCGCCCCACTGGCGAGTGGCGAAGCGGTTAATACCGATGATCAATTGCAAGCCGCAATGCTGCCTGACCAGTCCTCAGACCAAGTTGATCAAGCACGACCATTAGCCTTAGTCAGCAAGCCTGGGGATACTTTGTCTAGCCTAGCTAAAGCAATCCCGCAAGAAGGCGTGAGTTTGGATCAAATGCTGTTGGGTTTGTACCAAGCCAACCCACAGGCCTTCGAGGCGGGCAACATGAACCGATTAAAAGCAGGCCAGGCCTTAGCATTGCCATCGCCAGCCGAATTGTTGGCCACCCAAGCTGCTGCAGCGACAGCCGAAGTAAAATTGCATGCCAGTAATTGGCAGGCCTACCGTGCTGCTTTAGCCAATAAGGTCTTAACTCAAATTGCTCGTCCCGATGCCGTGCAAGCGCAATCGGCATCCGGCAAAATTGCCAGTGCCAAAGACCATGCGGAAAAGGTCAAGACCACAAATAATGACGTAGTTAAATTGAGCGCGGGTGGCAAGGAAGCGGCGAAGTCGGCCGACGCCAAACTAATGGCATTGCAAGAAGACGCCACGGCGCGTGAGAAATCCCTACAAGAATCCGAAGCGCGCGCCCAAGCCTTGCAAAAACAAATCCAAGACATGCAGCAATTGTTGCGACTTAAAAACCAATCCATGGCCGATCTGCAAAAGCATGCTACTGAAGCTAAACAAGCCAATGAAGCCAAGCAGGCTGAACATAAGCCTAAAAGAGCCGCTTGGGCAGATTGGTTGGTTTTATCTTTAACCTTGTTGGCCATCGTTGCCGCCTTTACTTGGTTAAGCCGCAGTAATAAGCGCAGAGCGAACTTACTCGATTTTAAAGGCCAAGCCATTGACGGTAATCAAGCAAATTTAGCGCTTGAAAAGCAGGCACAAGTTCAAGGGCAAGCTAAATCACAAGCAAAGCCTGAGGCTAACCTAGCTGGCGAAGCGCTGAGCGCTGCGAGCGACGCGCCGCCTGTGGATTTGGCCGGGCTAGACCTAAACTTCACGGAGCCTGCCGTATTGCAAGTTATGCCAGCGGAGCAGGCGCTGCCTCCTAGTAAAGCAAAAGCCAAGAAAAAAACCGGGCTCACTAGCTTCATCAAGACCGATGCCAATGAAGTGACTGCAGCAGACGGTGACATGGAAGTGATACGCATAGACCTCTCGGCGATAAGCCTAGACCTAAGCGAGACCGAAGATGAATTGACCTTGGCCAATGCCATCGCGCCCAGCAAAAAAAAGCCAAAAGCCACTGAGACTTAAGGTCTGCATACGGCGCGTATTTTTATGCATCCATTTGTAAAAATAGCCTGCTTTTTCTTCCTATTGCTGCTACTGCAGTATTTAAGCCCATCCTCCATCGCAGTCCTATGCGGCCTTGTCTGCCTGTTGGCGGCCGTGCTCAATTTGCCGCATTTTTCTCAATTGATTAAGCGCATGCGATGGTTGTTCTTGTCCTTGCTTTTGGTTTATGCCTACGCCACACCCGGAGAATACCTGGCATTTTTGCCATTAAATGTGGCCCCCAGCTTTGAGGGCTTGCACCTCGGCCTGATGCAAATAGCCAAGTTGCTAATCGCCGTGGCTAGCTTGTCGGCCTTATTTGCTAGCGCTAGTAAAAGCCAATTGATGGCCGGCTTGTGGACCTTGTTGTCGCCATTGCGCTTAGTAGGATTGAATGTGGAGCGCTTCACGGTAAGGATGCTGCTCACTTTGCATTACGTAGAGCAAATGGCGGTCCAAACTAGGCTTAAGCTGGATTTCTCTCAACTCGATAAACTGGCTTTAGAGCCTGATGAGCCTGATGAGCCTGGTGCAACGCAACCTTTAATCTTGGCGCAACCGGCTTTTACTTGGTTCGATAAAGCCATGCTGAGTTTAATGTTGCTGGCCGTGATGGGCTTAAGTTTTAGTAAATTTGTTGGCGCAGTGGATTTTTTTAAGGTGTGGCAGGCATGAGGCTGGCTTTAGGTATAGCCTACGATGGCTCGGGTTTTTGTGGCTGGCAAAGTCAGCCAAGCGCATGCGGTGTGCAAGATGCCCTGGAATTGGCATTAGCTAAAATTGCGCTTCATCCGATACGTTGTCATGCCGCGGGCAGAACCGATACCGGAGTGCACGGACTGGGGCAGGTGGTGCATTTTGACACCGATAGCGACAGACCACTTTCTGCCTGGGTGCGAGGGGTCAATGCCTATCTACCTAGTAGCGTGCGCGTGGAATGGGCGCAGCCTGTCGATGACGAGTTTCATGCACGTTTTTCTGCCTTAGAGCGCAGTTACCAATACCTCTTGTATAACGCTCCCGTTAGCTCGGCGCTGATGGCCAGCAAAGCCGGTTGGTTTCATTTGCCGCTGAATGTAGCCGCCATGGCAGAAGCCGCCTCGCATTTAATTGGCGAACATGACTTCAGCGCATTTCGGGCGGCCGAATGCCAAGCAAAAAGCCCAATTAGAACCATGACCAAAGCGCAGGTGCAAGAGCAGGGTGCGTATGTGGTGTTCGATTTTTCAGCCAATGCTTTCCTGCAACACCAGGTGCGCAATATGGTGGGTGCTTTGGTCTATATAGGTAAAGGCGCCAACCCGGCCAGTTACATGCAGACCATGTTAGCGCAGCGCGACCGAAATTTGGCCCCGCCGACATTTTCCCCAAGCGGACTTTATTTGACGCAAGTTCGCTACCATGAAAAATGGCGCTTACCGCTAGCGAAAAACGATGCGAAATCCATTACCTTGGTGATTTAAGCGTTACAATATCGCTATGACGAAATGGGTCGTGCTGCTAGCCTAGAATGAGACAAAACGATTGAGAACCCGAGTTAAAATTTGCGGTATTACCCGCGTTGAGGATGCGCTCGCTGCTGTAGCCGCAGGCGCGGACGCCATAGGCTTGGTATTTTATGAGCACAGTGCACGCAACGTCAGTGTGGCGCAAGCTGCTGCCATTAGTCGCGAACTGCCTGCCTTTGTTAATGCAGTCGGCCTGTTTGTTGATGCGACCCCGGATTTCATACGCTCGGTGTTGGCCGCTGTGCATTTGGATACCTTGCAATTTCATGGCGACGAAACGCCTGAGCAATGCGCAGCGTATGGCTTGCCGTTTATCAAAGCAATACGGGTTAAGCCTGAGACAAATTTGTTACAATGTGCAAACGATTTTTCAGCGGCCAAGGCCTTGTTACTGGATACCTATACCGAAGGGCAAGCAGGTGGCACCGGTCATGCATTTGATTGGAACTTAATCCCTACTTGCATGACCACAGACAGGTCGGTTGAAACGCCGGTGCTGATTCTAGCTGGTGGATTAAACGACGCTAATGTGGCCTTGGCCATTGGGCAAGTTAGACCTTATGCGGTGGACGTCAGTGGCGGCGTTGAATCGGCCAAAGGCATTAAAGATCAAGCTAAAATTGCGCGCTTTATGCATGCGGTGAATGGCTAGCGTAAACGCTTAGGCGTTTGCAAGAATATTAAACGTGGGGAAATAAACATGCAGCTTTATGACATGCCAGATGCACGAGGCCATTTTGGTCAGTACGGTGGTACATTTGTTGCCGAAACTTTGGTTGAGGCATTAGAAGAATTGCGCGTGATGTATGAAAAATACCGTCACGACCCGGTATTTTTAGCTGAGTACGCCTACGATTTAAAACATTTTGTTGGTCGCCCCAGTCCTATTTATCACGCAAAACGCTTGTCGGACAAAGTCGGTGGTGCGCAAATCTATTTAAAGCGTGAAGATTTAAACCACACCGGCGCACACAAAATCAACAACACCATAGGCCAAGCTTTATTGGCTAAACGCATGGGCAAGCCTCGTGTGATTGCTGAAACCGGTGCCGGTCAACACGGCGTGGCTACCGCTACCATTGCCGCTAGGTTGGGCCTGGAATGCGTAGTCTACATGGGTAGCGAAGACGTCAAACGGCAAGCGCCGAATGTGTTTAGAATGAAGTTGTTGGGCGCGACCGTGGTGCCGGTAGAAAGTGGCTCCAAAACTTTAAAAGATGCGCTTAATGAAGCCATGCGCGATTGGGTGACCAACGTGCACAATACCTTTTACATCATAGGCACGGTAGCCGGACCGCATCCTTATCCCATGATGGTGCGCGATTTTCAAGCCATCATAGGCATAGAAGCCAAGCAACAAATGATGGAAATGGTAGGGCGTCAACCTGAAGCGGTGGTCGCCTGTGTGGGTGGTGGGTCTAATGCCATGGGTATTTTTTACCCTTATATCGACGTGCCTAATGTGCGTTTGATAGGCGTCGAAGCGGCAGGCTTAGGCATGGAAACCGGCAAGCATGCCGCACCGTTAACGGCTAACAGTGCGGTCGGCGTGTTGCATGGCAACCGTACCTATTTGATGCAAGATGCCGACGGCAACATCATCGAAACGCACTCCATCTCAGCCGGCTTGGATTACCCTGGGGTAGGTCCTGAGCACGCCTGGTTGAAAGACATTAAACGCGCGGAATACGTGGCCGTGACCGATGACGAAGCCATGGCCGCTTTCCATAATTTATGCCGTACCGAAGGCATCATTCCTGCATTGGAATCCAGTCATGGTTTAGCCTACGCGGAAAAATTAGCTAAAACCATGAGCAAGGATAAAATCATCTTGGTTAACCTGTCTGGTCGTGGTGATAAAGACATCAATACCGTGGCCAAATTGGCTAATATTAGCTTGTAAACCCCAGCCGATTAATTTTTACTGACGACCCTTATGTCTAGAATCAAAACCGTATTTGCCTCCCTAAAACAACAAGGTAAGACCGCCTTGATCCCGTATATCACGGCCGGTGATCCGCACCCTAAATTCACCGTGAGCTTGATGCATACCTTGGTGGAGCATGGCGCAGACATGATAGAGTTGGGCGTGCCATTCTCTGACCCCATGGCTGATGGACCCGTAATTCAGCGTGCCAGCGAACGTGCTTTGTTGCATAAAGTAGGCCTAACAGTGGTGTTGGACATGGTTAAAACCTTTAGGCAGACCGATCAGGCCACGCCCATTATTTTAATGGGTTACGCCAACCCGATAGAGGCGGTTGGTGCCGTGGCTTTTGCTGATAAAGCCAAAGCGGCCGATGTGGATGGCGTGATTACTGTGGATTATCCGCCCGAAGAATGCGGCAGTTTTGTTAAAGAATTGCAGGACAGGGACATTGATCCGGTATTCTTGTTGTCACCGACCACCGATGCAAAACGCGTGGAGCTCATTGTCAATCAGGCCAGTGGCTTTGTCTATTACGTGTCACTAAAAGGCGTAACCGGTGCAGCCAACTTGGATATCGTCGAGGTCGCGGGTCGGGTAGCGAGCATACGCGAACAAACAAATTTACCGGTGGGCGTAGGCTTTGGTATACGCGATGCTGCTACGGCTAAAGCCACGGCTGCGATTGCGGATGCAGTGGTGGTAGGCAGCCGCATGGTTTTAGCCATTGAGGGTTCCAATGAAGCCAATTTGTTAAGCAATGTGGCGAACTTGATGACGGAATTAAAAACGGCCGTGGACGCGGCCTAAACAAACGAGCAATAAAGAGGATTAGTCAGATGAGTTGGTTAAATAAATTACCGCAAAAAATTAAACGGGTGGTTGGCCGAGATAAAAAAACCGTGCCAGAAGGCTTGTGGAGTAAATGCCCAGCCTGCCAAACCGTCTTGTATAAAAAAGACTTGGAAGACAACTCGGAAGTATGCCCTAAGTGCGCGCATCACCATCGCATCGGAGCGCGTGAGCGCATTGCTTTGTTGTTGGACGCCGATGGTCAGTTTGAGATTGGCGCATCCGTGCAACCCATAGACCCACTTAAATTTAAAGACAGCAAAACCTATGCGGAGCGCATAGTTGAATCGCAAAAAGCCGTGGCAGAAAAAGACGCATTGGTGGTCATGCAGGGCAGCATTAAAACCCTGCCTGCGGTGGTGGCGGCGTTTGAATTTAGATTCATGGGCGGCTCCATGGGTTCGGTGGTGGGCGAGCGTTTTGTACGCGGCGTGCAAACCGCCATAGACAATAAAATGGCATTCATTTGCGTCTCTGCCAGCGGCGGGGCGCGTATGCAAGAAGGCTTGTTGTCGCTTATGCAGATGGCTAAAACCAGTGCTGCACTCACGCAGTTGAGCAAAGCCGGCTTGCCCTTTGTTTCCGTTTTGACGGATCCAACCATGGGCGGTGTGTCAGCCAGCTTTGCCATGTTGGGCGATGTCATTATTGCAGAGCCGCAAGCTTTAATTGGTTTTGCTGGCCCGCGTGTGATTGAGCAGACGGTTCGTGAAACATTGCCGGACGGATTCCAACGCGCGGAATTTTTACTCGAACACGGCGCCATAGACATGATCGTGGATAGGCGTGAAATGCGCGATAAGTTAGCTAATATCTTGGCTAATTTAATGCGATTGCCGGTGGCGGCTTAATCCCCCTAACTAGCGCTGGCCTCTTTTTGGCCAGCTTTTTTTTGCCAGACTAAAAGGTCTTAGCCATTTCTAACGAGATCACCAGTTCAGCATTTCAATCAAACGACTTGGCCGCCTGGCTCAGCTACATCGAAAGTTTGCATCCCAAATCCATCGCCATGGGTTTAGATAGGGTTCAGCAAATGCTGAACCGATTGCAATTGCAAGCCACGCCATTTCCTCTTATTACCGTGGCTGGCACCAATGGCAAGGGTTCAACTTGCGCCATGCTAGAGCAAATTTATTTGCAGGCGGGCTATCAAGTTGGCTGCTACACCTCACCGCACATCCTGCAATACAACGAGCGCGTTAGAGTCAATGGCGCGCCAACTAGCGATGCGGCACTGTGTCAAGCCTTCGCTGTGGTTGAGCAAGCCAGGCGTGTTGAACCAGCCATAGCGCTAACCTATTTTGAAGTGGGTACCTTGGCCGCTGTTTGGCATTTCATCAAAACAGGGGTGGAGGTCGCCATACTCGAGGTTGGCTTAGGTGGCCGCTTGGATGCAGTCAATGCCTTCGATCCTAGTTGCACTATCGTCACCAGCATCGATTTGGACCACCAAGAATTTTTGGGAAACACGCGTGATGCAATTGGCCATGAAAAGGCCGGCATTTTCCGTCCAGGCGTGCCGGCTATATGCGGCGACCCTATGCCACCTGCTAGTCTGCTCGCCCATGCTGCCGCGATCGCGGCCCCGCTAATTTGCTTGGGTAAAGAATTTAACGCTAATCTGGAGCAAGGCTGCTGGCATTATCAAATAGGGCAGCAAACCCACTACACCTTACCCGTCCCAACTTTGCGGGGCGCCTATCAATTGAATAATGCGGCCTGTGCTTTGTCGGCCGTTGAGGCCTTGCAAGGCCGCTTGCCGGTTGGGCAATCAAGCATAGCAAGGGCGCTGGCCAATCTAAAATTGCCTGGGCGTTTTCAAATTATCCAAGCACCTAATGGCGGGGCTATGCGTGCTAGCGTGATACTGGATGTAGCCCATAATCCGCACGCGGCCCGTGCTTTGGCCGCCAACTTGCAGGCTTTGCGCAGCGATCCAGATAGCAGACTAGAAGGGAAAACCTATGCGGTGTTTGCTATGCTGGCTGATAAAGACAGTGCTGGGGTGATTGCGGCGCTAAAAGATCAGATAGACGGCTGGTATGTGGCCGATACCCTGCATGCACGTGGTGCATTGGCAAAAGACTTGGCACGGCAAATTGCCGGTCTGGCGCCGGGATCCACTATAAAAACCTTTGCCAGTGCAGATAAAGCCTATATTCAAGCATGTATTGATGTAGAAGCCTGTATGGATGCAAATGAAAATGCTAAAATAATCGTGTTCGGTTCGTTTTTTACTGTTGCCAGTGTGATGCAAATATTGCCTAATAACGCTGTGTAACAATAGTCCTATGTTCATGCTATTTTAAGGAATGCAGCAATGCCACCTGATACAGATCACGATCAAGAATTAAGTTTAAAGAAACGGGCTAGGCGTCGCCTGGTCGGGGCCATAGGCTTGGTTTTATTGATGGTAGGTGTGTTGCCCATGGTATTGCAAGATCGCGCTAGTTTGACCCCAAGTGCCGCCATCAAGATCACCATGGCTGGTGTCGATGCCGGTGTGGTCGAGCCGATTGCAGCGCCGGCTCCTCTTGCTGCGCCCCCTATGCCAGCTGTTTCGCCGCTCGCCGAACCGGTGTCAGCCACTGCAGAGACCACGCCTGTTGCTGTAAATGACACTGCAGCCAGTGCCGTTCCTACTCAAAATAAGATCACAGAAAAACCAACTGAAAAAGCAGTAGAAAAGCCACTTGAAGCCAAGCCGCTAGAAACTAAAGCGCCTGAAGCTAAGTCGCAGCCAGCTACGCCAGCGGCGGCAAAAGTCGATGGCAGCACAGCAGCAAAATCCAGTTTTGCTATACAAATAGGGGTGTATTCCTCCATGGCCAGCGTCACTGAAATGGAAGGCAAGTTAAAGCAAGCTGGTTATCAGGCCAGCATAAAAAAAGTCAGTACCGATAAGGGTGAGAAAATTCGCTTAAGAACCGGCGATTACCCTACGCGTCAGCAAGCTGCCGAAGCCATGCTTAAACTTCAGGCCTTAAATATGCAAGGCATGGTAGTGGCTAATGACTAAGCTATTTAAGCAGCGTGCTGGCCTAAATCATGACTAGTTTTGACTATTTGGTGCTGGCCATATTAGGCCTATCTGTCGGGTTGAGCGTCATGCGCGGCTTGGTGCTGGAGGCTTTGTCCATTGTGTCCTGGGTGTTGGCCTTCTTCGTCGCTAAAAGTTACGCCAGTCAATTGGTGCCCATGATGCCTGAGGCTATCCCCACTGAACCACTGCGGGTCGCGGCGGCATTTTTAATCGTATTTTTAGCGACCTTGCTGATTAGCAGTCTGTTGTCGATTGCACTGGCTAGCCTGTTTAAGAAATTAGGCTTGGGTTGGCTAAATCGTCTGTTAGGTGGTTTGTTTGGCTTGACTCGCGGCATCATCATTGTTTGCTTGTTGGTGTTTTTAGCCGGCATGACCGATTTGCCTAAGGATGACCGTTGGCGAGATGCCATGTTGAGTGCCCCGTTTGAAGCCTTGGTTGGCCATATAATGCCTTGGGTTCCAGATAGCATAGGCCAATACATTAAGTACGATTAGGGCGC
Source organism: uncultured Pseudomonadota bacterium (assembly GCA_903951385.1). GTDB lineage: Bacteria > Pseudomonadota > Gammaproteobacteria > Burkholderiales > Methylophilaceae > Methylotenera > Methylotenera hypolimnetica. Next base: position 36,862 of record CAJBBQ010000118.1, on the reverse strand, counting down.
ATGCGTAACTAGCATCAGTGCTAGGCATAAAGATTAAACGCAGTATTCATTACACAGTATTCATTATTTAAGGCTACATCCATGTGCGGAATCATAGGTATCGTTGGTAAAAACCCAGTTAACCAATTGTTGTACGATGGTTTGCTGGTCTTGCAGCACAGAGGGCAAGATGCCGCAGGCATCGTTACCACCGACGGCAATACTTTTTTCATGCATAAAAATAACGGCTTGGTTAAAGACGTGTTTCAAACCCGTCACATGCGTAGCTTGGTCGGCAATGTGGGTATCGGTCATGTGCGCTACCCAACTGCTGGCTCATCCAGTGCTGCCGAAGCGCAGCCTTTTTATGTCAACTCGCCATTCGGTATAGTGCTAGGACATAACGGTAATCTGACGAATTCGGATCAATTAAAATCCGAAATGTTTAAACAAGATTTACGTCACATCAATACCAATTCCGATTCCGAAGTGTTGCTCAATGTCTTGGCGCACGAAATTGAGCAAACCTCACGCAATGCCGTGCTAAATACCGACATGACCTTTGATGCGGTGGCCGGTGTGCACAGACGCTGTAAAGGGGCGTACGCGGTAGTGGCCATGATTGCTAACTTTGGCTTGTTGGCCTTTCGCGACCCTAATGGCATTCGTCCCTTGGTGATAGGCAAGGCCGAGACCGATAAGGGCGCCGAGTACATTGTGGCTTCAGAAAGCGTGGCCTTAGATGTACTCGGTTTTAAATTGGTGCGTGACGTTGCGCCCGGTGAGGCTATATTTATTGACATGCACGGTAATTTTTTCAGTCGCCAATGCGCCGAGCAAGCCAAGCTCAATCCCTGTATTTTTGAATACGTTTATTTAGCCAGGCCCGACTCCGTCATCGATGACGTGTCTGTTTACCAAACCCGCTTGGACATGGGCAAAACCCTGGCAGAAAAGATCAAGCGGGAGTGGGCCGATAAAAAAATTGATGTGGTGATTCCCATCCCTGACACCAGTCGCCCCAGCGCCTTGCAGGTCGGCATAGCCTTAGGCCTGGATTACCGGGAAGGCTTCATTAAGAATCGTTACATAGGCCGTACCTTCATCATGCCTGGCCAAGCTTTGCGTAAGAAATCGGTTAGGCAAAAACTCAATCCCATAGGCATAGAATTCAAAGGTAAAAACGTTTTGCTGGTGGACGATTCCATCGTGCGCGGCACCACCTCTCAGCAAATTGTGCAGATGGCGAGGGACGCCGGTGCCAATAAAGTTTACTTTGCATCTGCTGCGCCACCGGTTCGTTTTCCTAATGTGTACGGCATAGACATGCCCAGCCGCGATGAATTACTGGCAACCGATCGTACCGACGAGGAGATCTGCCAAGAAATCGGCGCGGACGCTTTAATCTACCAAGATTTGAGCGCATTGGTTGATGTGGTGAAATTAAGCAACCCCAAAATAGTCGATTTTGATTGTTCTTGTTTTGACGGTAAGTACGTGACGGGTGATATCAATGAGGCTTACTTGGCTAACATAGAATCGGCCCGTGGCGACGTGAATAAAAAACAAAAACCGGCCAATGCCAGTACGCAGATAGATTTAAATTTAATCGACAGTTTTGAAGATGCGGTGGCCGACTAAAAAAGCGTCTTGACTGCATGGCGGCTTAGGCATACCATCCAATTGCGCTGATTTGAGTGACCCAACTTAAACAAGGTCTTACTCAGCTTGCGGGCGCATTATAAACACAGCTAAAGCGAGGTACAAAACCCGTTTAGCTTAAATGCCTAGGCGGGTTTTTTAACGTCTAGATAACACGAGATTATTATGACTAAAAACAAATTTCACCCACAAACCTTATCGGTCAGAGCCGGTAGTGAAATGACCGCTTACGGGGAAAATTCAGAAGCTTTGTTTCTGAATTCCAGTTTCCGTTTTGACAGCGCTGCGCAAGCGGCAGCCAGATTTGGCGGCAGCGAGCCGGGTAATATTTATTCGCGTTTCACCAATCCGACGGTCACCGTATTTCAAAATAAACTGGCGGCCCTGGAGGGAGCGGAGCAATGCGTGGCAACGTCCAGCGGCATGTCGGCGATTCTGGCTTGCGTCATGGGCTTATGCAGCGCGGGCGATCACATTGTTGCCTCGCGCAGCATATTCGGCACCAGCGTGCAGCTGTTTAGCAACATACTGGCGCGCTGGGGTTTGCAAGTCAGCTTTGTTTCGCTGACCGATTTGGCTGAATGGCAATCTGCGGTCACTGACCATACCAAACTGTTTTTTGTGGAAACGCCATCCAATCCGCTGACCGAAGTATGCGACATTGCTGCCTTAGCCGACATCGCTCACAAGGCCGGTGCGCACTTGGTGGTGGACAATTGTTTTTGCACGCCGGCCATACAGCAGCCTTTGGCATTGGGCGCAGACATCATTATTCATTCCGCCACCAAATACATAGACGGCCAAGGACGTTGCTTGGGTGGCGCCGTGCTCGGTTCTAAGGCGCTAATGGAACCGGTTTATGGCTTTCTAAGAACCGCTGGCGTCACCATGAGTGCCTTTAATGCCTGGGTGTTTTTGAAGGGCTTGGAGACCTTGTACGTGCGCATGGACGCGCATGCACGTAACGCCTTGGCGTTGGCCACATGGCTGGAGCAGCAGCCTGGTGTGGCACGCGTCTATTACCCAGGCTTAAGCTCGCACCCGCAGCATGCGCTGGCTTTGCGTCAGCAAAGCAGCGGTGGCGGTATTGTTAGCTTTGAGGTGCGGGCTAAAGCTGGGCAAACGCCACAGCAGGCTGCTTGGGCTTTAATTGACGCGACCAAATTGATATCCATTACAGCCAATTTGGGGGACGCTAAGTCCACCATTACCCATCCGGCCACCACCACCCATAGTCGTGTGACAGCCGAAGCCCGAGCAGCAGCAGGCATAGTGGATGGCTTGGTGAGAATTGCCGTTGGTCTTGAGCATATCGACGACTTAAAAGCCGACTTATCCATGCTCACGGCTCTTGCCTAGACGGCTGAGTTAGTAGGGCTATGCAGCGTTATTGAATGGTGTTTTAAATCGCGGCTAACCCTACTAATTTGCCGCCATTCCATGCTAAAATTGCGCTACACAAAAACAACTAAAAGTCAGTTTACCCATGGATCAATTCGCTAAAGAAACCCTGCCAATTAGTTTAGAAGACGAGATGCGTAGATCGTATCTCGATTACGCCATGAGCGTGATCGTCGGTCGCGCCTTGCCGGATGTGAGGGACGGCTTGAAGCCAGTGCACAGACGCGTACTCTACGCCATGCACGAGCTTAGCAATGACTACAATAAACCGTATAAAAAATCCGCGCGTATTGTTGGTGATGTGATTGGTAAATACCACCCACATGGCGACACGGCGGTGTACGACACCATCGTTCGGATGGCGCAAGATTTTAGCTTGCGTTACATGTTGGTCGATGGTCAAGGTAACTTTGGTTCTGTGGATGGCGACAACGCGGCGGCCATGCGTTACACGGAAATCCGCATGGCTAAAATTGCCCACGAGTTATTGGCGGACATAGACAAAGAAACCGTCGATTTTGGTCCCAACTACGACGGCAGCGAAAACGAACCGCTGATCATGCCGGCTCGTATCCCGAATTTACTAATCAATGGTAGCTCCGGTATTGCCGTGGGTATGGCGACCAATATTCCGCCGCACAACCTTAATGAGGTGTTGGACGCCTGCGTGGCCTTGCTTAAAGACCCGGAAATGGGCGTGGAAGAGCTGATCGAATTGGTGCCTGCGCCTGACTTCCCAACGGCCGGTATTATTTACGGCACCGTGGGCGTAAAAGAGGGTTACCGCACCGGTCGTGGTCGCGTCGTTATGCGTGGTCGTACTCACGTTGAAGATTTGGAACGCGGTGGCCGTCAGGCCTTGATTGTGGATGAATTACCGTATCAGGTTAACAAGAAAACCTTTGTTGAGAAAATTGCCGAATTAGTCAACGAGAAAAAGATAGAAGGCATTTCAGATTTACGCGACGAATCCGACAAATCGGGTATGCGTGTTGTCATCGAATTAAAACGCGGTGAAATAGCCGAAGTGGTGCTTAACAACCTGTATAAACAAACGCAATTGCAAGACACCTTCGGCATGAACATGGTGGCCTTGTTAGACGGCCAGCCTAGGTTGCTCAACCTCAAGCAAATGCTAGAAGCATTCTTGCGCCACAGACGCGAAGTCATTACCCGTCGCACCGTATTTGAACTGAAAAAAGCCCGTGCTCGCGGTCACTTGTTAGAAGGTCTGGCCGTAGCCTTAGCTAACGTGGACGAGATGATCGCCCTCATTAAAGCGGCGCCTACGCCACCGGAAGCGAAAATTGCCTTGATGGCGAAAGCCTGGAAATCGCCGGTAGTGGAAGAAATGCTACAGCGCGCAGCCATGGAAGCCTCACGCCCTGAAGGCTTGAGCATAGAGTTTGGCTTAACGGCTAAAGGCTATAAATTAAGCGACGTGCAAGCGCAAGAAATTCTACAAATGCGCTTACAACGCTTAACCGGCTTAGAGCAAGACAAAGTCGTCACTGAGTACAAAGAGGTGATGGACATCATCGCTGACTTGTTGGACATATTGGCTACCCCAGCCCGCGTGACCGCCATCATAGGTGACGAGTTAACTGAAATTAGAAAACAATTCGGTGACAAGCGCCGCAGTGAAATTATTGCCAATGCCCAAGATTTATCACTGGAAGATTTAATCACGCCGCAAGACGTGGTGGTGACCTTGTCGCATACTGGTTACGTGAAGTCCCAACCCTTGGACGAGTATCGCGCTCAACGTCGTGGTGGACGTGGTAAGCAAGCCGCCCCGACTAAAGAAGACGATTTCATCGACAAGATGTTTGTCGCCAACACTCACGATTACATTTTGTGCTTCAGTAGCCGCGGCCGTGTTTATTGGTTGAAAGTCTATGAAGTGCCACAAGGCAGTCGCACCGGTCGCGGCAAGCCTATCGTTAATCTATTCCCCTTGGAAGAGGGCGAGAAAATTAACGCCATCTTGTCCGTCAAAGAGTTTGATGAAACCCGTTATATTTTCATGGCCACGGCACTGGGTACGGTTAAGAAAACCGCTTTAATTGAATTCGCTAATCCACGAAAATCCGGCATCATCGCCATCAATCTAGACGAAGGCGACTACCTGATAGGCGCAGAAGTAACCAATGGTGCTAACGACATTGTCTTGGTTTCCAATGGCGGCAAGGCGGTCTGGTTTGATGAAGAGGCGGTTAGACAAATGGGCCGTGCTACACGCGGTGTACGCGGCATGAAATTGGCTGCAGGTCAGCAAGTGTTGTCCTTGTTGATAGCGGACGACGACAAGCAAACGGTGTTGGTGGCCACGGAAAATGGCTACGGTAAACGCACCCAATTGGCTGACTTCCGTCATTCGGGTCGTGGTACGCAAGGCGTTAAGGCGATTGCTATCAGTGAGCGCAATGGCTTGGTGGTGGCCGCTAAATTGGTTAACGACGAAGATGAAATTATGTTGATCACCACCGGTGGCGTCTTGATCCGCACGCGTGTAAAAGAAATTCGTGAATTAGGACGCGCTACCCAAGGCGTGACACTGATCAACCTAGGCGAAGGTGAAAAATTATCTGGCTTGGAAAAAATTGTTGAGACGGATGACGCTGATGTTGAATCAGGCGATGCCGATCTATTGTAAAGCCTAGCGCATGACGGGTATTTTCAATTTCTCCGCTGGGCCGGCCGTCTTACCTAAACCGGTGTTGGCGCGTGCGCAAGCCGAAATGCTAGATTGGCATGGCTCGGGCATGAGTGTGATGGAAATGTCGCATCGCGGCAAAGAATTCACTGGCATATTGGCTAAAACCGAAGCCGATTTACGCCGTTTATTGGCCATAGGCGATCAGTATAAAGTCTTGTTTTTGCAAGGCGGCGCCATCGCGGAAAATGCCATGATTCCATTAAACTTGCTAGCAGGTCGCTCAGCCGATTACGCCATCACTGGTGGCTGGAGTAAGCGCAGCGTGGATGACGCTAAGGCTTATGGCCAAATTAATGTGGTGGCCAGCAGTGAGTCCAATCAATATCAGCAAGTGCCGGATTTTGCCAGCTGGCAGTTGAATAAAGATGCCGCCTATTTGCATGTCTGCACAAACGAAACCATGAGTGGTGTTGAGTTCCTTGATTTGCCCAATACCCATGGCGTGCCGATTGTGGCCGACATGTCCTCACACATCTTGTCTAGGCAGATTGATGTGAGCCAATACGGCGTCATATACGGCGGCGCGCAAAAAAACATAGGTCCAGCCGGCTTGTGTTTGGTGATCGTGCATGAAGACTTGCTAGGTAAAGCTTCGTCCATGACGCCAGCGGTATTTAATTGGCAGTTGCAGGCAGAAAATCAATCCATGATTAACACGCCACCAAGCTATAGCATCTACATCGCCGGCTTGGTGTTTGAGTGGTTGCTGGAGCAAGGTGGGGTGGCCGCCATAGAAAAAGTGAACATGGCCAAGGCCAAACTTTTATATGACTGCATAGACGCCAGCGATTTTTACGTAAACCGGGTGGCGCTGACGAATCGTTCGCGCATGAATATTCCTTTTTACTTGCAAGACGAAGGCCTTAACACTGCTTTTTTACAGGGAGCGGAGGCGCGTGGTTTCTTGCAATTAAAAGGCCATCGTGCAGTAGGTGGCATGCGTGCCTCTATCTACAACGCCATGCCCATTGAAGGTGTGCAAGCCTTGGTGGCCTACATGCAAGATTTTGAGCGTTCTCACTAAGGTGATGCAGACATGACAGCGCAATTAAAACAACACCGTGATCAGATTGATGCCATAGACGAGCAAGTGCTCAAGTTAGTGAATGAGCGTGCGCAATTGGCTAGGCAAATCGGCGCCTTAAAAGACGACGGCGTGATATATCGCCCTGAGCGTGAGGCGCAAGTATTGCGCCGTTTGCAAGCCAACAACGGCGGCCCTTTGTCTAACGAAGCCGTTAGCAATATATTTCGTGCGGTGATGTCCAATTGCCGTGCCTTGGAAAAAGAACTGTCCATCGCTTTTTTAGGGCCATTGGGCACCTACAGCGAAGAGGCGGCGCTAAAGCAATTTGGCTTGGGAAAAATGGCCGTTGTTTGCGCCAGCATTGACGAAGTGTTTCGCAGTGTGGAAGCCGCTCAAGTCGATTACGGTGTGGTGCCAGTGGAAAATTCCACCGAGGGGGCCATAGGCTTAACCTTGGATTTGTTGTTGGCCAGTTCGCTCAAAATTTGCGGTGAAGTCACCTTGCCTATCCATCATTGCTTGTTGTCCAAGCAAACCGATATCAGCCAAATTTCCCATGTGTTTTCGCATACGCAATCCTTGGCGCAGTGTCACGAATGGCTAAGCAAGCATTTGCCAAAAGCAGAACGTGAAGCCGTGACCAGCAATGCCAGGGCCGCGCAAATGATACACGATTTGGTTTCCACTGACGGGACCTTTGCCGCCGCCATTGCCAGCAAGCGTGCGGCCGATTTATTTGGCTTAAACGTGTTGGCGGAAAACATAGAAGACGACGCGAAAAATACCACGCGCTTCTTGGTGCTAGGCTCGCACGATGTGGCGCCATCGGGTCACGATAAAACCTCGCTGGTCATGACCTCTAAAAACACCCCGGGTGCCATGGTGCAGTTGCTAGAGCCGCTGGCTAGGCACGGTGTGAGCATGACTAAATTCGAATCGCGGCCATCTAAGCAGGGCTTATGGGATTACGTGTTCTTTGTCGATATCGATGGCCACCAGCATGACGCAAAAGTGCAAGCTGCCTTGGCGGAATGCGAGCAGCGAGCGTCCTTCCTAAAAGTGTTGGGTTCTTATCCAGCCGCTATTATTTAATGCGCATGCGCATCCTGTTAGTGCTCAAGGTTATGCCTGTATGAATTCATCCCAATCTGCCTTATCCCATTTAGCACCGGAGTACATCCGCGCCATAGCGCCTTATCAAGGTGGTAAACCCATTAGTGAATTGGCTAGGGAAATGGGCTTGCAGGAAGCCGACATCGTTAAGTTGGCATCCAATGAGAATCCCTTGGGCATTAGCCCTAAGGCGGAAAGTGCTATACAAGAAGCCTTGTTAGACATCGCGCGCTACCCCGATGGCAATGCCTTTGCGCTGCGCGCCGTGGTGGCGAACAAATTTAAGCTTGCACCCGAACAAATTGTCTTTGGGAATGGCTCTAACGACATCTTGGAATTGGCGGCCCGTGCTTTTTTAAGCAGCAACGCGGAAGTAATTTATTCGCAACACGCCTTTGCCGTTTACCCTTTGGTGACGCAAGCAATGGGGGCGCATGGTGTGGAAGTGCCGGCTAAAGACTATGCACACGATTTGCCGGCTATGTTGGCGGCCATTACACCCAAGACCAGGCTGATCTTTATCGCCAATCCAAACAACCCAACCGGTACCTTGCTTGCGAAAGAAGCCTTGTTAACATTCATGCAGCAGGTGCCTAAGCAGGTACTGGTGGTGCTGGATGAAGCCTATGACGAGTATTTGTCGGCCCAAGATAAATCGCTGGCCTTTAGCTGGTTGGCTGACTTTGATAATTTGATCGTATCTCGCTCCTTTTCTAAAGCGTACGGTTTGGCGGGCTTACGTATCGGTTTTGGCGCATGCCATCCTAGCGTGGCGGACATGATGAATCGGGTGCGTCAGCCCTTTAACGTGAACAGCGTAGCACAAGCAGCGGCCATCGCATCCTTGCAAGACGACGATTTCGTTGCCCGTTCTTATGCGCTCAATCAAGCGGGTATGTTGCAAATCACCCAAGGCCTATCCCAACTAGGACTCAGCTACATTCCGTCCTACGCTAATTTTGTCAGTTTTGCCGTTAACGAGGCCGCGAAAGTCAATCAGGCTTTGTTGCAAAATGGCGTTATCGTTAGGCCTATTGCCAATTACGGCATGCCGGATTACCTACGTGTCAGCATAGGGCTATTCAGTGAAAATGCCCGCTTTCTAAGCGTGTTAGCGCAAATATTAAAAAGTAATCAATAAATGAGCCATTACCAAAAACTCGCTACCGATGACGTACGCATACGCGAAGTAAAAAAACTAATCACGCCTTTGGCCTTGTTGGACAAGCTTAAGGAAAGCGCCAGTTCCACCAAAAATATCTTGGCGACGCGCAAGCAAATACACCAGATTCTGCATCAAGAAGACGATAGATTGCTGGTAGTGGTTGGCCCATGCTCGATACACGACAGCCAAGCCGGATTGGATTATGCCCGTCGATTAATGAGCGTGCGCAATGCTTTGGCCCAAGACTTGTTAATCGTGATGCGCGTTTATTTTGAAAAACCTAGAACCACCGTGGGGTGGAAAGGTTTGATTAACGACCCGCATTTGGACGGTAGCTATCAGATCAATGAAGGCTTAGAGATAGCGCGTAAATTCTTGTTGGACGTAAACGAGTTAGGCATGCCAGCAGGGGCCGAATTTTTGGACATGATCACGCCACAATACACCGCCGATTTAGTCAGCTGGGGGGCGATAGGTGCCCGTACCACGGAGTCGCAGGTGCATAGGGAGTTAACCTCAGGCTTGTCATGCCCGGTAGGCTTTAAAAATGGCACGGATAGCGGTGTTAAAGTGGCCATCGATGCGATTAAAACGGCGTCCAGCCCACACCATTTCTTGTCTGTGACCAAGGAAGGCCAATCGGCCATTTTCTCTACTACCGGTAACGACGATTGCCATGTCATCCTGCGCGGAGGGAAGAAACCCAACTACGATAAAGACAGCGTCAACGAGGCCTGCGATAAGCTCACCGATGCCGGTTTAGCGCCTATATTAATGATAGATTGCAGCCACGGTAACAGCAGTAAAAATTATTTGTTGCAAAAAGACGTGGCGCAAGACATTGCCGATCAATTGGCTGCCGGTGACAAGCGCATAGTCGGTGTCATGGTCGAGTCGCACATAGAGGCGGGCAGGCAAGACCACACGCCTGGCTGTCAATTGACCTATGGTTTATCTATTACTGATGCATGTTTGGGCTGGTCGGATACGGTGGTTCTATTAGAAAACCTAGCCGCTGCGGTACGCCAACGCCGTCTAAAAAAATAAGCGGCATCATGAATTTCATTAGGCCTTAATCAGTAAGTTTGCAGTGTTGTCTGCCAGGCTTAGGGCGCATGATTCGTATCACGTTGTGACCTTAATCACGACGATACTTTTTAACTAATTAAAAGGATCACTATCATGTGGACAACTCCAGCTGCTACAGAAATGCGTTTTGGCTTTGAAGTAACTATGTACGTAATGAACAAATAATTAGTTTATTACTATTAAAAAAAGGCTGCCGTTAGACAGCCTTTTTTTTCATGAAAACCTTGCAGGCTAGTTAGCGCTGCATGCATACAGTTAACATTGGAACAGCATTATTATGCATATACACGTTTTAGGCGCAGGCGCAGGTGGCGGTTTTCCACAATGGAATTGCAATTGCTTTAATTGTGACGGGCTACGCAAGGGCACGATTAAAGCCACCAAGCGCACGCAATCCTCTATCTGCGTTAGCAGTGATGGTGTCAACTGGGTGTTGTTTAATGCCTCGCCGGATGTATTACAGCAAATACAAGACTTCGCACCATTGCAACCCGGTCGTGCGGTAAGGGATACTGGCATACAAGCCGTTGTTTTAATCGATGCGCAAATAGACCACACCACTGGTCTGTTCATGTTGCGTGAAGGCCAGGTAAAACGAGAAATATATTGCACCGATATGGTTTACGGTGACCTGACATCAGGCAATCAGATACTGAACATATTGGGCCACTATTGCGGCATCAATCACCACCAAGTCCCTACAGACGGGAAAACCAGTTTTACTATTCCTGGTGTGCCAAATTTAAAATTCACTTCGGTTGCACTCAAAAGTGCCGCACCACCGTATTCCCCACACCGCAACAACCCTCAGGCTGGCGATACCATAGGCGTGCTAATAGAAGAAATCAGCACCGGTAAAAAATGTTGGTATTCACCAGGATTGGCTGAAATTGAACCGCATTTACCGGCCTTGATGGATCAAGCCGATTGCATCATGGTGGACGGGACGTTTTGGACCAATACGGAAATGTTAGACCTGGGTTTGATGACAAAAACCGCTCGCAGCATAGGCCACAATCCGCAATCCGGTGAAGGCGGCATGATAGAAGATCTGGATAAATTTGGTCAGACTAAGAAAGTCCGCAAAGTGTTGATACACATCAATAACACCAACCCAATATTGCGTGAAGATTCCGCTGAGCGGGCAATATTAAGCCAGCACAACATCGAAGTGGCTTTCGATGGCATGGATATCATACTTTAGGAGCGAGCAATGAATGCAATGACAAACAACGCCTTACCATGGACGCGCGAAGAATTTGAAGACAAATTACGCGAGAAGGGCAAGGGCTACCATATTTACCATCCCATACACGTCATGATGTACGAAGGCAAGATGACTAAAGAGCAGTTGCAATGTTGGGTAGCTAACCGCTTTTACTACCAAATAGCCATTCCCATGAAAGACGCAGCCATTTTGTCTAATTGCCCGGATAAGGAAGTGCGCAAGGAATGGATAGTGCGCATTACCGATCACGATGGCGTGGATGGACAGGTTGGCGGTATAGAAGCCTGGATACAATTGGGTATGGCGGTCGGTTTAAGCCGTGAAGACGTCACCTCGCTTAAGTATTTAAGCCCTGGCGTTAAATTTGCCGTGGATGCCTACGTTAATTTTGCCCGTCAACGGCCATGGCAAGAATCGGTATGCTCTTCCTTAACTGAATTGTTTGCGCCGCACATACACCAACAACGCATTAGCTCTTGGCCTAGCATGTACCCATGGATAGACGAAAGCGGCTTAACTTACTTCAAAAAACGTTTAACAGAAGCCAGGCGTGATGTGGAGCAGGGCTTAAGCGTTACCTTGGATTACTTTAGCACCTCGCGCGACATGCAACTCAAAGCCTTGGATATATTGCAGTTTAAATTGGACGTGTTGTGGGTCATCGCCGATGCCATTATGTTGGCCTGCACAGACGTTAAGGTTGAGGGTAAAGATTATTTACGTCAGCCTAGAATTGATTTTAAATAAGCGTGGCATAGCATGAGCAATCAGATAAAACACACAGACTGTTATGCCCTAGCACTCCATCACCGTTTTCAATGGGAAGAAGCGCAGCAAAATTACGTGATCCTCTTTCCAGAAGGCATGGTTAAGCTGCACGGCGGTGCAGGTGAAGTACTTAAGCGTTTGGATGGCAAAGCCACTGTAGGCGATGTGGTGGCCGATCTTAAAGCCACTTTTCCGGATGCCGTTAACATTGAAGCCGATATTATCGGTATGTTCGAATTGGCACTAAGCAAGGGTTGGTTGCGTCAGCTTTAATACCATGAATGAAAGTCTAAATTTAGGAGTAGCAAGATGACACAAGCTTCATTAGGTCAATCGGTGGTGCAAAAAACCGTGCATGCCCAGCAGAATAACGGCGTGGCAGCATCAGTAACCCACACGCAACCCCTTTGGTTGTTAGCCGAAGTGACCTACCGTTGTCCTCTGCATTGTGCTTTTTGCTACAACCCAACCGATTACGATAAACACACGCAAAACGAATTAAGCACTGAGCAATGGATACAAGCCTTGCGCGATGCCCGTAAATTGGGTGCCTTGCAGTTGGGTATTTCAGGCGGCGAACCCTTGCTGCGTGATGACATTGAAGACATCGTGGTGGAAGCGAAAAAGCTAGGCTATTACAGCAATCTCATCACCTCCGGTGTGGGTCTTACAGAAAAGCGCATACAAGCTTTCAAGGAAGGCGGCTTGGATCATATTCAATTGTCCATGCACGACATTACTGAAGAGATCAATAACTTCATTACCAACACCAAAACCTTTGAGCTAAAGAAAAAAGTGGCGGCCATGATAAAAAATCACGGCTACCCCATGGTGCTAAACGTGGTGATACACCGCTACAACATAGGGCATTTGCGTGAAATACTAGACATGGCAGAAGCGCTTGGAGCCGACTACATAGAGTTGGCTAATACCCAATATTACGGTTGGTCATTGGTGAATCGCAGTCAATTAATGCCTACCAAAGAACAAGTGGATGAGGCTGAGGCGATCGCTAACGAGTTTAGGGCGAATGCTAACAACAAAATGAAGGTGTTTTTTGTGGTGCCGGACTACTTCTCGGATAGGCCAAAAAAATGCATGAACGGGTGGGGTGAGGTGTTCATGATAGTGACGGCTAATGGTGATGTCTTGCCATGCCACTCGGCTAGGGTATTGCCAAATATGACTTTCCCTAATGTGCGTGACGACGGTCTGGCTTATGCCTGGCAAGATTCGCCGGCCTTTAATAAATACCGCGGCGATGCTTGGATGAAAGAGCCTTGTCGTAGTTGTTCGGAAAAAGAAAATGACTTGGGTGGTTGCCGTTGCCAAGCGTTTCTTTTGTCTGGCGATGCCGAAGCAGCCGACCCGGTATGCAGCAAATCGCCGCACAGGCATTTGATCGATCAAGCCATCATTGATTCGCGCAACCCGCAAGCCGTGGCTCAGCCTATTGTTTTCCGCAATGATAAAAATTCTAAAAAGATACTAGCCGGGGAGTTGGATGACAGGGTGAAAGCCTTTCATGCCGTGCCCTAATGAGTGCTTCATAAGTAGGCTAGGCTGTGTTTAAATAGAACGCGCTAGGTAAGTTAAGCTTACCGGCGCGTTTTTTATCGGTGACTTATTCATGCATGCATCTTCAGCATTTACCCTATCATTAGTCTTAGCCGGCCTAGCCGCCTTGGCGCCGTTTGCCATAGACACCTATTTGCCTGCTTTTCCTGGCTTGGAATTAGCGCTGCTGGCCAGCCCATTGGAATTGCAACAAAGCCTGACTTTTTACTTATTGCCCTATGCCTTAATGACCCTATGGCACGGTGCCATTTCCGATTCAATAGGCCGCATTACTACCATTAAATGGGGCTTGGGCGTGTTTGTGCTTGCTTCCATAGGCTGTGCTTTTGCCAACAACATTGAAACCTTGTGGTTTTTCCGCGTATTGCAAGGCTTGTCGGGCGGGGCGGGCAACGTGGTGGCGCGTGCCATGGTGCGGGACTTGTTTGAAGGCCCGCAAGCTCAGCGTGTCATGGCCACAGTGCAAATGCTTTTTGGCATTGCGCCGGCCGTGGCACCGATTATCGGTGGGCTGTTATTGGGCATACATTGGCAAGCCATCTTTGTCTTTTTAGCCCTGTATGCCGCCATTAGTTTATGGGCGGCCGTGCGCTATTTGCCGGAAACCATGCCTAAAGAAAAACGCATGCCCTTGTCTGCAAAAAAGGTCTTAAGCAGCTATCGCCTTATCTTCTCTGATAAAGAGTTTAATTTGGTGGTGCTGGCATCCGCAGCCAATTTCGCAGCTTTCTTCATCTACGTGCTGGCCAGTCCGGTTTTTTTAGTTAAACAATTGGGCTTAAGTGACCAGCAATTTGGTTACATGTTTATCCCCACCGTTTGTGGCATGGTCTTGGGTTCGTATTTGGCTAAACGTGCGGCGGGGATCTACACCAGTCAACAAGTACTAAAAGTGGCGTATGCCTGGATGGGTGCTATGGTGCTGCTTAATTTAGTGGTGTGCTTAAACCTGGCAGTGACACCGTTTTTCAATATCTTGCCGGTCGCCTTATTTAATGTAGGCATGGCTTTGGCCATGCCTATCTTGTCACTGGCCGCGCTGGACAGGCATGCAAAAATACGCGGCACGGCGGCTTCTGGCCAAGCCTTTGTGCAGATGTTGCTGTCCGCCGTGTCGGCAGGCGTGATCGTTCCATTGGTTTGGGCCGAGCCATTGGGCTTGGCGATAGCGATGGCTGCCTACCTATTGTTTAGTTGCTTAATACTGCGTTTAAGTTTGGTGTGGCGCACCAAGTAAAGCCCTTGTGCATTGTGGCCTGCCGGGTGACGGTGTATAGTGATTTTATCTACTTGAACAGCGTGCTTAGGAGTCAATATGAAACCGTTCAATAATGAATACAAAGAAGAGCAGTTGGTGGAGGATTTTAAATCCGTGCTTGCCGATTTAGAAGCCTTGTTGCAAGAAACCGCTCAGACCGGTGGCGAGAGATTGACGGCCATAAGGGCTAAAGCCGAACAATCGCTGGATGCAGTTAAGGCCAATATGGCCGATGCACCGGCATCGGTGTTAAATAAAGCCAAAGAAGCAGCAACGGCCGCGGACGATTACGTACAAGACAATCCATGGCGTTCCATAGGCTTGGCTGCCAGCGTGGGTCTCATCGTTGGTTTGCTGATTAGTCGTCGTTAGGCGCAACCATGACTGATAGCAATCAAGCAGGAGGCATGCTGGACAGGCTGGCGAAATTTGCGGCGGGCTTGGTCGCCATAGCGCATACCCGTTTAGCGCTGTTGTCCACGGACATTGAAGAGGAGCGCGAGCATCTACTGTCTTTAATTCGATGGTCACTCATTTCGCTTTTTTTCATGATGCTAGGCTTGTTGTTGGTAGCTGTTTTGTTAATCGTGCTGCTATGGGAAAATTACCGTTTGACCGCTATTGCTGGCTTGGCAGGCTTTTTTTTAGCGGCCGGTGCGATTACCTGGTATGCAGCAAAACGCAAAGCTAAAGCGAAACCAAGGTTGTTCTGGTCCAGTTTAATGGAGTTGGAAAAAGACCGGCAACACTTAGATCGCTCTTGATTATCCCTGGCCTATTTTTAATGCCTAAGCAATGAACACTTCCCTAACTTCACTAGCCAAGAAACGCCAACGCTTAGTTAAAGAAGCGCAAATGCAACGTATGGCTGTGGCTGATCAATTCCAGGCTTGGCATAAACCCATCAGCATGCTCGATTACGCTATCAATATGTTGCGTTACATCAAGCAACACCCGGTTTTGGTCGCCAGCGGCGGCAGCGCTCTGCTTACTATGTTTAAGCCCAATGCCTTGAGCCTGTGGTTGCAGCGTGGTCTACTGGCTTGGCAAATACTTAGCAAGTTTAGAAAAAAAGCACCAGAATTTTAATGACCGTATTTAAATGGAATTTAATACCAGGTCGTGCACTCATAGCTGCGGCCTCTCTTTTTGATGGGCAACAAGGAGCCGGCTTAGCCCGGTTTTTAAATAATGCAAGCACCGAATACACACAAACAAGAAGACTACGATTGGGGCTCAAAAAGCCACGTGCAAACCCTAGTGATGATGCTGCTTACGGTTTTAGGTTTGTACCTATGCTACAAGATGGCCATACCATTTTTGGCCGTGTTGGTCTGGGCGCTAACCTTGGCGGTCTTGTTCTCGCCCCTGCAAGGGTATTTGGAGCGTAGGCTTAAAGCGAGTGGATTGGCGGCCATGGTCTCGGTTTTGATCATAGGTTTAATCGTGGTTATACCGGCAGTATTCGTAGGTCAGCAACTGTTGTTTCAAGCGGTAAAGGGTGCGCAATCCATAGAAGTCAAACTCAGTTCCGGCGAGTGGCAGCATAAATTAGAAGCGCAGCCGCAGTTGGCGCCAATTTTTGAAAAAATTGAGCAGCGCATTGATTTTCCAGGTGCCTCTGCCGCCTTCACGCAATGGGTTAATACCCGTGCGGCGGATATCGTCAAAGCGTCGGCCGTGCAAATCTTGGGCTTGTGCTTAATTTTTTACGTGTTGTTTTTCTTCCTGCGTGACCGTCAAATGATTTTGCATGCCATTGTTCGGCGCTCGCCTTTGTCGCCGTTGCAAATGGAAGGCCTGCTTGAGCGCATAGGGGACACCATACACGCCACCGTTTATGGCACCTTTGCCGTGGCTTCGGTGCAAGGTTTGCTAGGCGGCTTAATGTTTTGGTGGTTGGGCTTGCCGGCCCCATTGCTGTGGGGCCTCATCATGGGTATGTTGGCGGTGATTCCTATGCTAGGCGCTTTCGTTATTTGGGCGCCGGCCGCCTTATTCTTGTTGCTGGAAGGGGCATGGCATGATGCCTTAACCTTGACTTTATGGGGTATGTTGGTAGTGGGTACGGTGGATAACTTGCTCAGACCCGTCTTGGTGGGTGACCGTTTGCGATTGCATACCGTGCTAACCTTTTTGTCTGTGGTCGGTGGTTTAATGGTATTCGGTGCGTCCGGATTGATTTTAGGGCCGGTTATTCTGGTTATAACCATGGCCATGTTGGAATTTTGGAGCGCTAGAAACGCAGCTTTATAAACCCACTTTTATCAACCCTAAGCGAGTCAGTCATCGCTCGCCATTTTGTCATAATGTTTACTTAAAATTAGTTGTGCTTGGCTAGCTAGCCATGAGGGTATTGGGTTATAATTCGGCCTACGCGGCATTGCCAAGGTGCGCACTTGGTAGACGTAGCAAGCGCTAATCCGGTTTTTTCAAAAAAGATTTTTCAGTTATTGGGTCTGGGGCTAGTAAGTGTTAGAAAATTACTTTCCGATATTGATGTTTATCCTTGTAGGCTTAGCCGTCGGTGTCGGTCCTCTGGTTCTAGGCCTGATCGTCTCCCCACACAAGCCCGATACGGCAAAAAACTCCCCCTATGAATGCGGTTTTGAAGCTTTTGAGGACGCGCGCATGAAATTCGATGTGCGCTATTACTTGGTGGCCATACTGTTTATTTTATTCGATTTAGAAATAGCCTTTCTTTTCCCTTGGGCCGTGGTGCTGCAAGAGATAGGTTTGTTTGGCTTTATAGCCATGCTGATGTTCTTAAGTGTGCTGGTGATAGGCTTCATTTACGAATGGAAAAAAGGCGCCTTAGAGTGGGATTGAGTCTGCTATGAGTATAGAAGGGTTGTTGGAAAAAGGCTTTGTCACCACCACGCTGGACACCGTGATTAATTACACGCGAACTGGTTCAATGTGGCCCATGACCTTTGGCTTGGCCTGTTGCGCGGTAGAGATGATGCATGCAGGTGCCTCGCGTTACGATTTGGATAGATTTGGCATCGTTTTCAGGGGCAGTCCGCGTCAGTCTGATGTCATGATAGTGGCGGGTACCTTGGTTAATAAAATGGCGCCTGCTTTGCGTAAGGTTTACGATCAAATGGCCGAGCCGCGCTGGGTTATCTCCATGGGTTCTTGCGCCAACGGCGGCGGCTATTACCACTATTCCTATTCCGTGGTGCGCGGTTGTGACCGCATCGTGCCGGTCGATGTCTATGTGCCAGGCTGCCCACCTACTGCTGAGGCCTTGTTGTACGGCATCATCCAATTGCAAAATAAAATTAAACGCACCAATACTATCGCCCGCTAAAACCCATGTCAGCCAAATTAGATCAACTACATCAAGATGTGCAATCGGCCTTAGGCGCTAAGCTTATTCAAGCTAGCATTGCGCTTAATGAACTGAATTTGCAGTGCCGTGCGGAGGATTATTTAGCCGTGTGTTTGTGCTTGCGCGATGACCCACGCTTTAGGTTTGAACAATTAATCGATTTGTGTGGTGTGGATTACCAGACTTACGCGGACGTCGAACAGGACGGCCCACGTTACGCAGTGGTCTGCCATTTGCTATCGGTTAGCATGAACCAACGTGTGCGATTGCGTGTGTTTGCAGCGGACGATGCTTTTCCCATCTTGCCTACCTTGGTTGATGTATGGCCGGTAGCCAATTGGTACGAACGCGAAGCCTTCGATATGTTTGGCATTATGTTTGAAAATCACCCGGATTTACGCCGCTTGTTAACCGATTATGGCTTTGTAGGCCATCCATTCCGTAAAGATTTCCCCATGATAGGCTTAGTTGAAATGCGCTACGACCCAGAGCAGCAGCGCGTGATTTATCAGCCAGTTAGCATAGACGAGCGAAATAATGTGCCGCGCGTCATACGTAATGAAGGGGCGCACGCTAAATAGGCGTTGATTATGGCTGAAATTAGAAATTACACGATGAACTTTGGTCCGCAGCATCCGGCTGCGCACGGCGTGCTGCGCTTGGTGTTGGAGTTGGACGGCGAAGTCATACAGCGTGCCGATCCGCACATAGGCTTGTTGCACCGTGGCACGGAAAAACTAGCGGAAAACCGCACTTATTTGCAGTCCATCCCTTATATGGATAGATTGGACTACGTGTCCATGATGTCCAATGAGCATGCTTATGTGATGGCCATCGAGAAGATGATGGGCATAGACGTGCCGCTGCGTGCGCAATACATCCGCGTTATGTTTGATGAAATCACCAGGGTGTTAAATCACTTGCTCTGGTTAGGTGCGCATGCATTGGATGTGGGTGCCATGACGGTGTTTTTGTATGCCTTCCGCGAGCGTGAGGATTTATTTGATTGCTACGAGGCGGTTTCTGGTGCACGCATGCACGCAGCCTATTACCGTCCGGGTGGGGTATACCGAGATTTACCCAATCGCATGCCACAGTATGCTGTGTCGCCCCTACGCAACGCGAAAACCGTGGCCAAGCAAAATGAAAATCGCCAAGGTTCCTTGCTGGATTTCATTGAAGACTTTACCCAGCGCTTTCCGAAATACGTGGACGAATACGAGACCTTGTTAACCGACAACCGTATCTGGAAGCAGCGCACCGTGGACGTGGGCATTGTCCCCCCAGAGCGCGCCTTAGCGCTTGGCATGACCGGCCCGATGTTGCGTGGTTCTGGCATAGCCTGGGATTTGCGTAAAACTCAGCCTTATGAAGTGTATGCCGACATGGATTTTGATGTGCCGGTTGGTGTCAATGGCGATTGCTACGACCGTTACTTGGTGCGCATGGAAGAGTTTAGGCAATCCAATCGCATCATTCAGCAATGCGTGAATTGGTTGCGTGCCAACCCCGGCCCAGTCATTACTACCGATAACAAAGTCGCACCGCCCGATCGTGCTGGCATGAAAAGCAATATGGAGGATTTGATCCACCATTTCAAATTGTTTACTGAAGGCTTTCATGTGCCAGCGGGTGAGGCTTATGCGGCAGTGGAACACCCTAAAGGCGAGTTCGGTATTTACATGGTGTCCGATGGGGCCAACAAACCTTACCGTCTAAAAATTCGTGCGCCTGGCTTTGCCCATTTGGCCGCCTTAGATGAAATGACGCGTGGCCATATGATTGCTGACTTGGTGGCCATCATAGGCACGCAAGACATCGTATTTGGCGAAATAGATCGATAAAAATTGAGTTAGCTATGTTAAGTCCACAAATTACAGAAAAAATTGATTACGAGCTGACTAAATACCCAGCCGATCAGCGCCAAGCCGCGGTCATGAGCGCCTTGCGTATCGTGCAAACAGAACGCGGTTGGTTGTCACAAGAAAGCATGAGCGAGGTGGCCGCCTACCTTGGTATGCCAGAGATCGCCGTCATGGAAGTGGCCAGTTTTTACAATATGTACGATTTGGCGCCTGTGGGTAAATACAAAATCAGTGTTTGCACCAACATTTCATGCATGTTGCGTAATAGCGATGAAATTGTCGATCACCTTAAACACAAGCTGGGCGTGGAGTTTAATCAAGTCGGCGCAGACGGCAAGTTTTGCCTTAAAGAAGGCGAATGCATGGGTGCATGCGGTGGCGCTCCCTTGATGATCATTAACAACCACAGCATGCATGAATTTCTAACGCCGGCTAAGGTTGATGCTATTTTGGATGAGTTGAAATAATGGCCAAGCAATCAGCAAAATCGCCAGCGCCTGTCATGACCGATCCTAAGGGTCAAACCTTAGTCTGTTTGCGTACCTTGAGCGAAAGTGAGCCGGCCGCACTAGCAACTTACCTGAAGTTGGGCGGCTACCAATCCTTAAAGCGCCTTGTCACAGAAAAAACCAAAGCCACTGACATCATCACCGAGGTGAAAATTTCCGGTCTGCGTGGACGCGGTGGAGCAGGGTTTCCTACCGGTCTTAAGTGGAGCTTCATGCCGCGCTATTTTGATGGCGTTAAATACTTGGTATGCAACACCGATGAAGGCGAGCCCGGCACATTTAAAGACCGTGACATTATTCGTTATAACCCGCACCAACTGATAGAAGGCATGGCTATTGCTGCTTATACGCTAGGCGCACGAGTCGGCTACAACTACATACACGGCGAAATTTGGCAGGATTACGAAACCTTTGAGGCTGCGCTAAAAGAGGCTAAAGAAGCCGGCTACCTGGGTGAAAATCTATTTGGCACAAATTTTAGTTTTGATCTGTATGCCGTGCACGGTTACGGCGCTTACATATGCGGTGAAGAAACCGCGCTGATAGAATCCATAGAAGGTAAGAAAGGCCAGCCGCGCTTTAAACCACCATTCCCAGCCAGCTATGGGGTGTTCGGCAAACCGACCAATGTAAACAACACCGAAAGTTACGCTTCCATTCCATGGATCATGCAGCACGGTGGGCAAGTGTTTGCGGATTTGGGTGTGGCTAATTCAGGCGGTACTAAATTGTTTTCCGTGTCCGGACACGTGGAAAAGCCGGGCAATTACGAAGTTAAAATGGGCACGCCTTTCGCTGAGCTGCTGGTCATGGCCGGTGGTGTTTGGCATGGTCGCAAACTAAAGGCGGTGATCCCAGGTGGGCCATCGACGGCAGTGATACCGGCCAGCGTGATGGAGTCCACCACCATGGATTACGACGGCTTAAGCAAGGCTAGATCAAGCTTAGGCGCGGGATCGATGATAGTCATGGACGACAGCACCTGCATGGTGAAAGCCTTGCACCGTTTGTCTTATTTCTTCTACGAAGAAAGTTGTGGTCAATGTACGCCGTGCCGTGAAGGCACTGGCTGGGTCTACCGCGTGTTGGATCGCATCGTCAAAGGTCAAGGCAAAATGGAAGACTTGGATCTGTTGACTGACATCAGTAAGAACATTTCAGGCCGTACCATTTGTGCTTTAGGCGAAGCCGCTGCGACACCAGTGATTAGCTTTATTAAGCATTTTAGAGCGGAATTTGAGTACTACATCGAGCACGGTAAAAGTATGGTTGATAGCAAGGCGGAGCAAGGTTAATGTTAAACATAGAAATTGACGGCAAAGCGTTAGAAGTCGAGCACGGCAGTTCCATCATTGATGCGGCCGACAAAGTCGGTATCGCCATTCCGCGTTTCTGCTACCACCCGAAATTATCCGTGGCGGCCAATTGCCGCATGTGCTTAGTCCAGGTTGAGAATTTCAACAAACCTTTGCCGGCTTGTGCCACACCAGTCGCCGATGGCATGAAGATATTCACCCGCTCCAAATCGGCCATAGAAGCACAAAAAAGCGTGATGGAATTCTTGCTGATTAACCATCCGCTGGATTGCCCTATCTGCGATCAAGGCGGCGAGTGCGATCTGCAAGACGTGGCGGTGGCTTATGGCACCAGTGGTTCACGCTACACAGAAGAAAAACGCGTGGTGTTCAATAAAAACATCGGGCCATTAGTCAGCACCGACATGACGCGCTGCATACAATGCACGCGCTGCGTGCGCTTCTTGCAAGAGGTCGGCGGCATCATGGAGTTGGGTATGGTAGGGCGTGGTGAGCACGCTGAAATCACTGCTTACGTGGACAAAAGCGTGGATTCTGAATTGTCCGGCAACATCATTGATTTGTGCCCAGTCGGCGCGCTGACCAGCAAGCCGTTTAGGTACTCTGCCCGCAGTTGGGAATTAACCCGCAGGCCTAGCATAGCCCCGCACGATGGCTTGGGTTCACACATAGAAGTGCACGTTAAGGACAATAAAGTCATGCGCGTGTTGCCACGGACAAAAGACAGCATCAACGAGTATTGGTTGTCGGATCGTGACCGTTTTTCTTACGAAGGCCTTAATAGCCCAGATCGCCTTAAAGTGCCCATGATTAAACACAACGGCAACTGGGTGGAAACGGACTGGAAAACCGCCTTGGAATTTGCGGCAGGTCAGATCAAAGACATCACCAACGAGCACGGCGGCGAGGCTCTAGGTGTGTTGGTTTCACCGAACAGCACCATGGAAGAAGGCTATTTGGCTAAACAACTGGCTACGGCACTCAACTGCGGCAACGTCGATTACCGTTTGCGTCAAACCGACTTTAGGTTAGACGGTAAACGCTTGGGTACGCCATGGATGGGTTGCAATATTCATGAGATAGAAGAGTTGGATCGCATCCTGGTGATAGGCTCTAACCTAAGAAACGAACACCCACTGCTGGCTAAGCGTTTCCGTAAAGCCGTGGCCAACGGCGCAGAATTGTCCGTGATTAGCCCGTTGGATAACAACCCATTGATGGACATCGCCCATAAAGTGATAGTGCGTCCTAATGACATGGTGAATGTCTTAGGCCAAGTGCTAAAAGCCATGTCCGGTTTGCAGCGCCTGTCCTTGTGCTTGCCGCCATCACTAAACCAGTTACTGGAAGAAATTAAAGTCAGACCGAATACCCAAGCCATAGCCGAGAGCATGGCCGGGCATGGTAAAGACTACGATTTAATCGCACCAAAAGTCGGTATCTTTATCGGCAACATGGCCTTGAGCGATCCGCGCTTTACTGAAATGTACAGCATGGCAGAAGCCATAGGCGGTATTTCTGGCGCGAAAGGCGGCATCTTACCGGCTGCATCAAACAGCACCGGCATGCACATGATGGGCGTGATGCCTAGCAGCAGCGGTATGCATGCCCGAGCCATGTTGGAAGTGCCACGCAAAGCTTACCTCATAGTTAACATAGAGCCAGAGTTGGATTGCCAGCACGCGGCATTGGCCAAAGCCGCCATGCAAAAAGCCGAATGCGTGGTCGCCTTGACTGCCTACAAATCCAGCGCCTTAGAGCATGCCGATATCTTGCTACCTATTGCTCCCTTTAGCGAAACCTCAGGCACCTTTATGAGCATGGAAGGGCGCGTACAAAGTTTTGCCGCAGCGGTTAAACCACTGGGTGAATGCCGTCCAGCATGGAAAGTGCTGCGGGTATTAGCCAATACGCTGGGCTTGCCAGGATTCGATTACGAAACCAGTGAACAAGTTAAACAGGCTATTTTTGCCGGAGAAAAGCCGTCGGCGGTGGTGTGGCGTAGCCTCAATAACAACCTTAAAGATTTGGTGGAGATACAAATCAACATCAAGCACGACGGTTTGCAACGTATCGGTGAAGTGCCGCAATACGAATCCGACCCCATCGTGCGTCGCTCCATGCCATTGAAAAAAACCAAGTACAACATCAAGCCTATGGCTCGCATGAGTGCCGCTCAGTTAGCCGATTTGGGCTTGCAAGAAGGCGATCAAGTTTTAGTGAAGCAAGACAAAGGCAGTGCGGTGTTGACTGTTAAATTGGATAATCACGTGGCTAAAGGTTGCGTACGCGTGGCGGCCGCCCATGAAGACACCATAGGTTTGGGCGATTTGATGGGCGACATCACGGTGGAAAAACTCACAGCAAAACAATTGGCTGCTTATCAAGCCGGCCTTAAGGAAGTGCACGCGTAATGGAATGGCTCGCTCAATTATTCGGGGTTTATTGGCCAGGCGTTGAGCTGACGGCTTGGACCTTAATTAAAATTGTCGCTATCGTGCTGCCCTTAATGGGCGCTGTGGCCTATTTAACCTTGGCTGAACGCAAAGTCATTGGTTACATGCAGGTGCGCATAGGCCCCAATCGTGTCGGTTACTTTGGCTTGCTGCAACCATTGGCCGATGGAATCAAGTTGTTATTTAAAGAAATCGTGATCCCCACCGCTTCTAATAAAACTTTATTTTTATTGGGTCCGGTGTTGGCCATTGCCCCAGCGTTTGCTGCTTGGGCGGTGGTGCCATTTGATATGACCTTGGTCTTGGCCGATGTTGATGCCGGCTTGTTGTACATACTGGCCATGACCTCGGTGGCCGTATACGGCGTCATTATTGCCGGTTGGGCCTCCAATTCTAAGTATGCTTTCTTAGGTTCACTGCGCTCCGCGGCACAAATCGTGTCCTATGAAATTGCCATGGGCTTTGCCTTGGTTGGGGTGTTGATGTGCGCTAACTCATTGAATTTAGGCAAGATAGTCATGGGCCAGAGCGGCGGTTTTTGGCATTGGTACTTCTTGCCCTTGTTCCCCTTGTTCATTGTTTACTTCATCAGTGCGGTGGCCGAGACCAATCGAGCGCCGTTTGACGTTGCCGAGGGCGAGTCAGAAATCGTCGCCGGCTTCCACGTTGAGTATTCCGGCATGGCCTTTGCTGTTTTCTTCTTAGCCGAATACGCCAACATGATATTGGTTTCCATGCTGGCTGCCTTAATGTTCTTGGGTGGTTGGTTGTCGCCTGTGCCGTTTATTGCGGATAGCATTGTTTGGCTATTAGCTAAAGTAGCGTTCTTACTGTTCTTGTTCTTATGGTTTAGGGCCACGTTCCCTAGGTACCGCTACGACCAAATCATGCGTTTAGGTTGGAAGGTCTTTATCCCCATTACCATCGTCTGGATAGTCGTGGTAGGTGGCATGATGCAAACCCCATGGGCTTACTTATTCCATTAAATCTTATGATTAAAACTATACAAAAATCGCTGTCTAGCTTAATGCTGATAGAGCTGTTAAAGGGTATGGCCTTAACCGGTCGCTATTTCTTTGCGCCCAAAATTACCGTGCAATACCCAGAAGAAGTGACGCCGCAATCCAACCGTTTTCGTGGTTTGCATGCGCTTAGGCGTTATGCCAATGGCGAAGAACGTTGCATCGCTTGTAAATTATGCGAAGCCGTATGCCCGGCTATGGCCATCACCATAGAGTCGGAGCAGCGTGAAGACAATACCCGTCGCACCACGCGTTACGACATCGATTTAACCAAATGCATTTTTTGTGGCATGTGCGAAGAATCCTGCCCGGTGGATTCCATCGTGGAAACGCGGGTGTTTGACTACCATGGCGAGCAACGTGGCGACTTGCTGTACACCAAAGAAATGCTATTGGCCGTGGGTGATAAGCACGAGAAGCAAATAGCCGCAGACCGCGATTTAGATAAAGCCTTTAGATAAGAGAGAGCCTAGACCAACCATGACATTTTTTGGGTTACATTTTCAAGACCTGGTTTTTTACGCTTTAGCGCTTATTTTGCTGTATGCCGCCCTAAGCGTAATTACTACGCGCAATCCTGTGTACGCCGCGCTTTTTTTAGTGCTGGCTTTCTTTACTGCTGCCGGCATTTGGCTA
Source organism: uncultured Pseudomonadota bacterium (assembly GCA_903951385.1). Lineage (GTDB taxonomy): Bacteria > Pseudomonadota > Gammaproteobacteria > Burkholderiales > Methylophilaceae > Methylotenera > Methylotenera hypolimnetica. Next base: position 10,737 of record CAJBBQ010000118.1, on the reverse strand, counting down.
TTATTGGAAGCGGAGTTCTTAGCCATCACCTTGGTGCTGGTCTACGTTGGCGCCGTCATGGTCTTGTTCTTATTCGTGGTGATGATGTTGGACATTAATTTAGACCGCCTGCGTGAGGGATTTTGGCAAGCGCTACCGGTGGCCTTGCCGGTAGGTGGCTTAATGGCAGTTGAGATGGTCATGATAGTAGGGGTGAATAATTTCGGTGCGGACAAAGTGTTGGCACCTGCGGCTAAACCGGCTGATTACAGCAACACGGCAGCCTTGGGTCGGGTGCTGTATACCGATTATTTATTGGCCTTTGAATTAGCAGCCGTGGTGCTATTGGTGGCCATTGTGGCAGCCATTGCGTTAACGCTAAGAAGCCGTAAAGAAAGTAAACCTACCGATGCCAACAAGCAGGTGGCGGTTAAAAAAGCCGATAGGCTGCGGATCGTAAAAATGGCCGCCGTGCTAGAACCCAAAGCCGAGCCCACTGCCATTACTGAGGAGAAAAAATAATGGTCGGTTTATCCCATTACCTAATTCTTGGTGCCTTGCTGTTTGCCATCAGCGTGGTCGGTATCTTTTTAAATCGTAAAAATGTCATCATTTTATTGATGGCCATAGAGCTGATGTTGTTAGCGGTGAACCTTAACTTTATTGCTTTTTCGCATTACATGAACGACATCGCTGGGCAAGTGTTCGTGTTCTTTATTTTGACCGTAGCCGCCGCTGAATCGGCCATAGGCTTGGCTATCTTAGTGGTGCTGTTTAGAAACTTACGCACGATTAATGTTGACGATTTAAATCGCTTAAAAGGGTAAGTTCAGAATGACCATGCAACAGATTTACTTAGCGATACCGATGCTGCCTTTATTAGCTGCCGCCGTGGTGGGCCTGTTTGGCAAATTCTTGCCTAGAGCGGCCGCGCATGGTTTAACCATCTTGGGTGTGGCGTTGTCGTTTGCCTTATCGGTTTACGTGCTCAACCATGCTATGCACAGTGCGCCGTATAACGAAACGGTTTATTCCTGGTTAAAAACCGGTAACTTTAGTTTTGAAATTGGCTTTTTGATCGATAATTTGTCGGCCATGATGATGGTGGTGGTGACCTTTGTTTCCCTTATGGTGCACATCTACACCGTAGGCTACATGGCTGAAGACCCAGGTTACGCGCGCTTTTTTAGCTACATTTCGCTGTTCACCTTTGCCATGTTAATGCTGGTCATGAGCAATAACTTTATGCAGCTTTTCTTTGGTTGGGAAGCGGTGGGCTTGGTTTCCTATTTACTCATCGGTTTCTGGTACACAAGGCCAACCGCCATCTACGCCAACCTAAAAGCCTTCCTGGTTAACCGGGTAGGGGATTTCGGTTTTCTCTTAGGTATAGGCTTGGTCTTAATGCATTTTGGCAGTTTGGATTACGCGTCGGTGTTCTCGCTGGCGCCACAAATGGCCGATGTTCAAATCAATTTAATTGGCAGCAGTGCTTGGTCCTTGATGACAGTGACCTGCATATTGCTGTTTATCGGCGCCATGGGCAAGTCGGCGCAAGTGCCGCTGCATGTATGGCTCCCCGATTCCATGGAAGGCCCGACGCCTATCTCGGCATTAATTCATGCGGCGACCATGGTCACCGCAGGTATATTCATGGTGGCTAGGATGTCACCACTGTTTGAGTTGTCGTCCACGGCGCTGTCATTCATTATAGTTATCGGCAGCATCACGGCCTTGTTTATGGGCTTTTTAGGCATCATACAAAACGACATCAAACGGGTGGTGGCCTATTCCACGCTATCGCAGTTGGGCTACATGACCGTAGCGCTCGGTGCATCGGCTTATTCCGTGGCTATATTCCACTTAATGACGCATGCCTTCTTTAAAGCTTTGTTGTTCTTAGGTGCGGGTGCCGTCATCATGGGCATGCACCACGACCAAGACATACGCAATATGGGCAACTTGAAAAAATACATGCCGGTGACGTGGTTGACCTCTTTAATCGGCTCATTGGCCTTAATTGGTACGCCGTTTTTTGCCGGTTTCTATTCTAAAGACAGCATCATAGAAGCAGTTCATGCATCCAACATCGCCGGCAGTGGCTTTGCCTATTTTGCCGTGTTGGCTGGGGTGTTTGTCACGGCATTTTATAGTTTCCGTATGTACTTCCTGGTATTCCATGGTGCGGAAAAATGGCGTACTCCTCATCATGATGCTGAGCACGACGCGCATCATGATCACCATGACCACCATCATGGTCTTGCCCCTACAGACGATCCGCATGAGCCGGGTTGGGTGATCAAATTGCCCTTAATCCTCTTGGCCATTCCCTCTGTTTGCATAGGCTATGTGGCCATAGAGCCTATGCTATACGGCGACTTCTTCAATGGCGTTATATACGTAGACTATGCTGCGCACCCGGCCATGCAAGAGATGACTCACCATTGGCATAGCACCATGCACAATGCTGCTGGCATGGCCATGCACGGCTTGCTCAGTGTGCCGTTCGCCTTGGCTGCCTCCGGCGTCCTATTAGCCTGGTTCTTCTATACGCAGCGTCCAGACATACCGGCTAGCATACAAAGCAAGTTGGCCTGGCTTAACAACATATTGGAAAACAAGTACGGTTTTGATGCGTTTAACGACAAAGTGTTTGCCGCCGGTTCGCGTTTGCTAGGCCATAAACTATGGCAAATTGGTGACGTGACCATTATCGATGGTGCTCTGGTCAATGGCACAGCCAATCTGATTGGCAAAGCGGCGACTGTCGTGCGTAAGTTGCAAACAGGCCTGATTTACCACTACGCATTCGCCATGATCATAGGCGTGTTTTTAATGCTTACTTTCTTCACTAAAGTTTAAACAATGCAAAATTATTTCTACCATCATTTGTTGAGTTTTGCGATTTGGTTGCCGGTATTGGCTGGGGTAGTGGTGCTGGCTAGCGCCAACGAAAACAAACCTAACGCCACCCGTTGGTTAGCCTTGCTTGGTGGCTTGCTCAGCTTTTTAGTCACCATCCCGCTTTACACCCAATTTAACTTTGCGGATGGCGGCTTGCAATTTCAAGAAGGCTTTAGCTGGATACCGGCCTTTAACATCAACTACCATTTAGGGGCCGACGGCTTAGCTGTGCCCTTGATTTTGCTTACCAGCTTCACCACGCTGATAGTGATTATTGCCGCCTGGGAAGTGATACAGAAGCGCGTGGCGCAATACATGGCTTGTTTCTTGATTATGAGCGGCCTGATGATAGGGGTGTTCAGTGCCCTGGATGCCATACTCTATTACGTATTCTGGGAAGCGATGCTTATCCCCATGTTCTTGGTAATTGGTATTTGGGGTGGCCCTAACCGCGTTTACGCCACGGTTAAATTCTTCCTCTATACCTTGCTCGGTTCACTCTTTATGTTGGTCGCCTTCATCTACTTGTACTTAAATACCGGTAGCTTTGAAATTGCCGATTTCTACCGTTTCCCTATGCCATTGCAAGTGCAGATTTTAGTTTTCTTGGCTTTCTTTGTGGCCTTTGCCGTCAAAATTCCTATGTGGCCAGTGCACACCTGGTTGCCGGATGCCCACGTGGAGGCGCCGACTGGCGGTTCAGTGGTGTTGGCAGCGATTGCCCTAAAACTGGGGGGGTACAGTTTTCTGCGATTCGCTATGCCTATCGCGCCCGATGCGGCCCACCATTTAACCCCCTACATGATTAGCCTGTCTTTAATTGCCATTGTTTACATCGCCTTGGTGGCCTTGGTGCAAAAAGACATGAAAAAGCTGATTGCTTATTCATCCATTTCACATATGGGGTTTGTGACGCTAGGCTTCTTCTTGTTTAACAACATAGGCCTAGAAGGCGCCATCGTGCAGATGCTCTCACACGGCTTTATTTCTGCGGCCATGTTCTTGTGCGTGGGCGTGCTTTACGACCGCGTGCACAGCAGGCAAATCGAGGCATACGGCGGAGTGGCCAATACCATGCCGGCTTTCGCGGCCTTTGCCGTTTTCTTCGCCATGGCCAATACCGGCCTGCCCGGCACCTCGGGTTTTGTGGGTGAGTTCATGGTGATATTGGGCGCCATACAAATTAATTTTTGGTATGCCTTCTTAGCCGCTTTCACCCTGATATTCGGTGCGGCTTATACCCTGTGGATGGTGAAGCGGGTATTTTATGGGGCGGTGGCGAACGATCAGGTTGCGGCCTTAAGCGATTTAAATAAACGTGAATTTTTCATCTTGGCTATATTGGCGGTATTGGTGTTGGCCTTAGGGGTATACCCGCAAGCAGTTACCGACATGACCAATGCCACGGTGAATGAACTTCTTACTCATTTTGCACAAAGCAAGCTGCCAGCCAGCCTGCCAGCAGGTTTATAAGTTATGGAAACGATACGTTACGACCTCATTACCGCCTTGCCTGAGCTGATAGTGCTGTGCATGGCCATGGTAATTTTATTAACTGACTTGTTCATCTCGCCTGCCAGACGCATGGTGATATACAGCATGGCGCAGTTGACCTTATTGGCCGCCGCCTACTTTAGCTTCTCCAGCCATGCACCCGGTGTCAGCACCGCATTTAGCGGGGCGTTTATCGACGACGCGATGGCCGACGTGCTTAAGCTCATGATGTACCTTGGCACTTCATTTATCTTCGTTTACAGCAGGCAATACCTGCAGCATCGGGGCATGTTCCGTGGCGAGTTTTACGCTTTGGTCTTGTTCTCCTTATTGGGCATGATGGTCATGGTTTCTGGCCAAAGCATGCTAACGCTGTACGTGGGCCTGGAGCTGCTGTCGCTTAGTTTGTATGCCTTGGTGGCGATGGACCGGGATAACGCTAAAGCCACTGAAGCCGCCATGAAGTATTTTGTGTTGGGTGCCTTGGCCTCGGGTATGCTGTTGTACGGCATGAGCATGGTGTACGGCATGACCGGCAGCTTGAACTTGGCTGAAATCAACATGGCTTTAATGTCGGGCGCGAAGATCCATGCCGTCATGATATTGGGCTTGGTCTTTATCGTTGCGGGACTGGCCTTTAAATTAGGTGCTGTGCCTTTCCAAATGTGGGTGCCGGATGTTTATGAAGGCTCGCCCACCGCCGTGACCATGTTAATTAGTTCGGTGCCTAAGCTAGCCGCCTTTGCCTTCGTTATTCGGATGTTGGTGCAAGCGCTTCCAACGCTAGCGGTCGATTGGCAGCAAATGCTGATGATCATGGCGGTGCTGTCCATCCTAATAGGTAACATCACGGCCATAGCGCAAACCAATCTAAAGCGCATGTTGGCGTACTCGACTATTTCCCATATCGGTTTTGTCTTATACGGCCTAATGAGCGCAACCATGAATGGCTTTATTTTTGCCATGTTCTACGTGGTCAGCTACGTATTAATGACCTTGGCCGGTTTCGGTATTATTTTATTGTTGTCACGTCCAGGCTTTGAAGCGGACAAACTTGACGACCTTAAAGGCCTCAATCAACGCAGCCCATGGCATGCGTTTTTAATGTTAATCGTGATGTTCAGCATGGCTGGTGTGCCGCCTACATTGGGCTTCTACGCTAAGTTTAGTGTACTGCAAGCGGCCTTGGCAGCGGGCTATATTTGGTTGGTGGTGTTTGCCGTGTTAATGGCGGTGATAGGGACGTTTTATTACCTACGCATTATCAAGCTCATGTATTTTGATGACCCCTTGGATACGCATGCTATTAGCGCGCCCATGGACACACGGGTTGTTTTGGGTTTCAATGCCTTGGCCTTATTGGTGATAGGGCTGATGCCAGAAAAGCTTATGGAGCTCTGCATTTACACCATCACCAGCAGCTTGAGTTAAACGCCTAATTCCATACGCTAGCCCGTCAACCATGCTCACCACGCTTAATGACCTGACGGAAAGCTGCATCGCTACTGAAACCATACGTAGCGGCGGCATGTTAACCCTAAAGGTAGACCAAGTGTCTTTGCCTAGCGGCCGCACCGGTCAACGTGAATACGTGGTTCACCCTGGCGCGTCGGTAGTCGTCGCGCTATTGCCAAACGGCCATGTCTTGCTGGAAAAACAATTCCGCTACCCCTTGCGTCAAGTCTTCATAGAATTGCCGGCCGGTAAAATCGATGCATCAGAATCGCCTTTGCGGACGGCGCAGCGCGAGCTGCTGGAGGAAACCGGCTACAGCGCAAAAGAATGGGTGGCATTGGGCAGCCAACACCCTTGCATAGGTTATTCAGACGAAGTCATCCATATGTATTTGGCCTTAGGTTTAACAGCGGGGCAGCATAAGCGTGACGAAGACGAGGCGCTGGAACTGTTCGATCTGAGTTTTGCCGATTGCCTAGGATTAATCAAAAGCGGTCAAATTAGCGATGGCAAAACCATGCTGGCTTTGTTTATGGCGGAGCAGTATCTAGCCGAGCACCCGCATTTACTAGCCGCCCGCTAAAACAGAGACGTCCTTGTCTAAGATACTCATAGTCGGTTGCGGTGATTTAGGCATGGCCATAGCCGAGCTTTTAGCTTATAAGCACGCGGTCTTTGGCTTAAGGCGACAGTCACAAGGCCAGTCATTACAGGGCCGGCCATCCAATCTCAGCATGTTGCAAGGCGATGTCACCGACCCAGCCAGTCTGCAGGTTTTGCATGGGCTCAAACCCGAATTGATTCTTTATTGCGTGGCCGCGGATGCGCAAACCGATGCGGCCTATCAGGCGCAATATGTAAACGGTTTAGCCAACGTGTTGGCAACTCAGCAGCAAAACACCGCTTTGCGCCATGTGTTTTTTGTTTCCAGCACGCGTGTCTATGGTCAAGATGCAGGCGAGTACTTGGACGATACTTCGCCGCTTAGCCCCATGGATTTTGGGGGTCAGCGTCTGCTGGAAGCCGAGCAACTATTAAAGAATTTAGCTTGCCCAACCACGGCCTTGCGCTTGTCGGGTATCTACGGCCCAGGCCGTTTGCGCATGATTAATTTGGCTAAAAGCCAAGCTTGGCCAGCGACCAACAGTTGGAGCAACCGCATACACCGCGACGATGCCGCGGCCTTTATCGTTTTTCTGATGGAGCAAGTGCTGGCTGGCCAAGCCGTTCAGACTAGTTACATCGTCAGTGATGATGCGCCAGCAAGCTTGCATGAGGTGCTGGCTTGGTTAGCCGATCAGATGAAAATTGGCATACCGGCTTATGCACAACACGACGCCAGTAAGGGTAAGCGTTTGGCTAATGGCTTAATGCGGTCTACAGGCTACCAACTAAAATACCCGAATTTCAAGGTCGGCTACCAAGCGTTACTGGCTAGCCTGACAACAGCCTAATGAGTTTGCCTGTTTAAAAACCAGGCGGTCAGGCTCATTCTGGCTCTATGGGTGGGTAGCACTTCGTGATAAAAGCTATCGGATAAAAAGACGATTAAACGCCCAGCGATGGGGGCGATGTCTAGGTGGGCAATATTCAACATAGTTACCCCATCGTCATTAAGATGCAGCCTTAAGTAGCCGCCATCCTCGGCTAACCAATCTTGGTTTAGATACAGTATGCAGCTAATCTGCCGTTGGGCAAGATGGCTGTCATCGTGCAGTTGAAATCGATCTAGGTGTTTTGGGTAGGCGCTACCTATCGGGTAGAGCGCCAAATGGCATTCTAGGCTGTGCAAGCCTAAATACAGTTGCTGATTAAGCTGGCAGCGCAAGCTTTCCATTTCCTTAAAATACGTCAGTTGCGCAAGGCTGGCTTGGTTTTCATCTAACCAATGTATGCTGTCGCCGCGCAATTTTAGATTTACTGTCGCTGCCAGTCGACCGGTTCTGGCAGCCTGCATTTTGTCGTCTGAGTTAAGGGCGCTGATTTCTGCGGCCAAGCATAAAACGGTATCTGGACTAATAAAGTTATCCAACACGCAAAAACCGTTTTCTGCCATTTGACTTAAAGGGTGGGAAGGGTGAGGCGTAGGGGTGACGGTTAACATGGCCTCATTATAGCGTTAGTCGTTTGCGCCCAAGGCCACAATCAGCTAAAATCGCGCTCTATTTGAAATTAAGCTTGTTTGTTGTAGGGCAAGCTAAATTAAAAAACATTACAGGCGGTTAGCTCAGTTGGTTAGAGCGCTTGGTCGACATCCAAGAGGTCAGCAGTTCGAGTCTGCTACTGCCTACCAGATATGCCAGCAAAAGCCGTTGATTAACGGCTTTTCTATTTGAGATGAGGGTGTTATGCCTATAATTCGTTTGCCAGATGGCTCTGAACGTAGTTTCCCGGCTGCAGTAACTGTGGCGGAGGTAGCCATGAATATTGGCGCCGGCTTAGCCAAAGCGGCATTGGCCGGTAAGGTTGATGGGGTATTGGTCGACACCTCCCATCTGATCACTCAGGATGCAGATCTAGCGATCATTACCGATAAAAATGACGAGGGTTTAGACATTATCCGTCATTCCACGGCTCACCTATTAGCTTATGCGGTTAAAGAGCTGTTCCCCGATGCGCAAGTAACCATAGGCCCGGTTATTGAGCATGGGTTTTTCTATGACTTTTCATACAAACGCCCCTTTACTCCTGAAGATTTAATTGCCATAGAAAAGAAAATGCTGGAGTTGGCGAAAAAAGACGAGCCTGTCGTTCGTCAAGTTCTGCCACGTGATGAGGCGGTTGCTTACTTCAAATCCATTAACGAGCTGTACAAGGCGGAAATCATTGCCAGCATACCGGCCGGCGAAGACGTGTCTTTGTATAGCGAAGGTGGCTTTACCGATTTGTGTCGTGGCCCGCATGTGCCTAATACGGGCAAGTTAAAAGCCTTTAAGTTGATGAAGTTGGCCGGAGCGTATTGGCGCGGTGACAGCAACAATGAAATGCTGCAGCGTGTTTACGGAACAGCATGGCGTAATAAAGAAGAGCTGGAAGCGCATTTGTTTCAGTTGGAAGAAGCGGAAAAGCGTGATCACAGGAAATTGGGCAAGCAGTTGGATTATTTCCATATGCAAGATGACGCACCCGGTATGGTGTTTTGGCATCCACGTGGTTGGAGCATTTGGCAGGAAGTGGAACAGTACATGCGTAAAATGTTCCGCGAATACAATTACCAAGAAGTGCGCACGCCCACCATCATGGATAAAACCCTATGGGAGAAATCCGGCCATTGGCAAAACTACCGTGAGGGTATGTTTGTAACGGCCTCGGAAAGCCGTGATTACGCCGTTAAGCCTATGAACTGCCCTGGTCACGTGCAAATTTTCAACAGCAGCTTGCACAGTTACCGTGATTTGCCCTTGCGCTTGGCTGAGTTTGGTTCTTGCCATCGTAATGAGCCTTCCGGATCCTTACATGGCCTCATGCGTGTGCGCGGCTTTACCCAAGACGATGCGCATATATTCTGCGCTGAAAATCAAGTTGAGGCCGAAGTGGCCGATTTCATTAAGATGCTCTACAAGGCCTACGGTGACTTTGGCTTTAGTGACGTCTTGGTTAAGCTTTCAACTCGCCCGGAAAAACGCATAGGCAGCGATGCCGATTGGGATAAGGCCGAAACCGCTTTGGCCAATGCGCTTAAATCAAACAACTTGGATTTTGAATACCAAGCCGGTGAGGGCGCATTTTACGGTCCTAAAATTGAATTTACCCTCAAGGATTCATTGGGCCGATTGTGGCAGTGCGGCACCATACAGTTGGATTCCAACTTACCCGAGCGCCTTGGTGCCGAGTACGTTGCGGAGGACAACAGCCGTCAACGTCCGGTCATGTTGCACCGAGCCATAGTCGGCTCCATGGAGCGCTTTATAGGCATATTGATAGAGCACTATGCTGGCGCCATGCCGCTTTGGTTAGCGCCAGTGCAGGTGATGGTGTTGAATATTTCCGAAAACCAAGCCGATTACGTGCGCCAAGTGGTTGAAAAGCTGAAGAAAAATGGCTTGCGTTGCGAATTTGACTTGAGAAATGAGAAGATAACCTATAAAATACGCGAACATAGTATGCAAAAAATGCCTTACTTGTTAGTAGCAGGTGAGCGTGAGATGCAAACAGGACATGTGGCCGTGCGTACCAGAAAAGGCGAAGACTTAGGTTCTATGCCGATTGAGGCGCTAATTGAGCGCTTAAAAGCAGAATTGGAAACTAAGGTTTAGCTTGTTAAGTATTAGCATTAATACTTAACCATCTGAAAATGCGCGGCTTAACTATTTGGAGAATTTGATATAGCACAGGAAAAAGAAACGCGAATTAACGGCGATATAACAGGATCGCAAGTTCGCTTGGTGGGCATAGAAGGTGAGCCTTTAGGCATCATGTCTTTGACGGAAGCTTTTGCAAAAGCCGAAGAAGCGGATATTGATCTTGTGGAAATTGCGCCGAATGCTGAGCCGCCTGTGTGTAGGTTGATGGATTACGGTAAGTTTAAATACGCTGAAAGTAAAAAACAGCACGAAGTTAAACTTAAGCAAAAGCAAGTAAGCATAAAAGAAGTGAAGTTTCGCCCAGGAACGGATGACGGCGATTACGCCATTAAAGTGCGCAACATCATTCGATTTATCCAAGACGGCGATAAAGCAAAAATTACATTGCGTTTTAGAGGTCGTGAAATTACCCATCAAGAGTTCGGTTTGGCTCTGTTAAGACGGGTAGAGGCTGACACTAAAGACGTAGCAGTGGTGGAGCAATTTCCTAAAATGGAAGGCCGCCAAATGGTGATGGTTTTAGGGGCTCCCAAAAAGAGTTCATAGTTTTAGTAGGATCCCGAGTGATACGGCTTAACGGCATGCCTAAGCACTCATAACT